>CAYPNL010000093.1:0-4128 GCA_964412045.1 uncultured Desulfobacteraceae bacterium | reverse complement strand
ACGTTTTATTCGATCATATATCTCCTTGCGGTGAATGATTCCAAAAATCCAGACTTCTGATTTTACAATCTTGAAAACCACCCGATAATCTCCAACCCTTAATTTCCAGTAGCCTTTGAGCGTTTTTTTTAGAGGCTCACCATATTTTTGCGGCGCCTCTTTGAGACGCGATTCAATAGCCCTTCTGATTCGTTCCTTTAATCGCTTATCGAGTTTCGGTATGTCAACGTCTCTTACATCCGGATGGTAGATGAGCTTAAAGGGCACGATCTATTTCCTCGCCGAAACGGACCATGCTTCTTCATTTGTTAATGCCTCCGATCTGCTGAAGGTTGCCTCTCTCCGCTCAGCGAACTCTGATAAAAAGAGATCTTCATACATCTCTAAGGAATCCTTTATTAAATCCCTGGCCTTTAATGACAGTGATACCCCTTCTTGTTTCGCCAGATACTCTACCCTTTCGTAAAGGGGTCTTTCCAATACCACATTGATCCTCGGATTCTTCGTAGGCATACCGTCACCTCCATAAATGTTCATCACTTTTGTAACACTATTTACTGATAGTCGCAAGCTATTTATTTCTAAAATTGAAGCCCTTTAGTGATTTGAAAAGTTGTAACACGTTAGCTTTTTGAAAACGAATCCCGGCTGTTGCTCAAGGCACAAGAGGCGCCCTTGGTGAGACGTATGGGCATGGGGGTGTCTTTTTCCCCATCATACCCCAATAAAGACGAGTCGGGAGGCCGCTTCAAACCGGCGCACACGGATAAAGACCCTAGAAGACAATGACCAGGTGCTTGTGCGCATGGTTTGAAGCGGCACGCTGATGCCCCCTGTTCAAGGGATGATGGGAAAAAAGACACCCCCATGCCCATGCACCAGGTAGTTTCAAAAGGCTAACGTGTTACGAAAAGTTATAATCCCTCCCAACCTCCCTTGATAAAAAGGAAGGGAATTCGGCTTTCCCCTTTAGGAAAGGGGGATAAAGGGGGATTTTGATTTCACAGGATATAACGAAATTATCGTTGACTTCTCCCTTAAAACCAATACAGTAAGGGCACAATAAAGGATCTGTGATCGGATGACTTTGTTAAGATCCATCCCCCAGAGAGGATTCGTTATGCCTGAGCCTGGAGATAGGCCACTGGAGTAATGGAGTACTGGAGGGGTGGAGTAATGTTAAAAACACAGGAAAATATCATAAGCCGCTTCTTTTACTCCAATACTCCAATGTTCTAAGGAATCGTTATGTCCGCCAGACTTGAGATACGGCTGAAGCCGGAGCTGATCGATGCAGAGGGCCGCACCATTTCCCACAAGGCATCCGCTTACTTCGGGCTGAAGGTAACCGATGTCAGGGTTATCAGGGTACTGACCATCGACGCTTCCTTGGCAAGAGAACAACTGGAAAGGGTTCGCCACGATCTCTTCACCAATCCGGTTACCGAGGAATCCTCGTTCAGTTCCCTGGCAGAGAACTTCGATTGGATTCTCTGGGTCGGGCTCAGGCCCGGGGTCAGGGATACGGCAGGCAGCACTGCGGTGGAGGCCATAGAAGACCTGTTGGGGATCAAATTCGGCGCCGATCAATCGGTATACACCTCAAAGATGTACGAGATACGGGGGGAGGTAACAAAAAGCGGCGCAGAAACGATAGCCAAAGAGATCCTGGCAAACGATATCATCCAGCAATGGCGGGTATACCGAAATCCCACCGGCCATGCGAACGAGCCCGGAGGGGATACTTGGGACGATAAAGAGGGAATCGGGATCATCATCCCACGGGTCGTTCTCGAAAACCGGCCCCAGGTGCGCACCTTCTCAATAGAGAGCGACGATGTGCTGCAACGGCTGTCCATGGAGCGGAGCCTCGCCCTGCACCCGAGCGATATCCCGGTGATACGCACGTATTTCCTGGACCCCGAGGTGCGGTCAAAGAGAAAGGCCGTCGGCCTGGATCTCCCCACCGATGTAGAGCTGGAGTATATATCTCAGGCCAGAAGCGATCACTGCAACCATAATACCTTCAGGGGTCTTTTCAGGTACCGTGACCAGGCTACGGGTCGGGAGGAAACGGTTGACAGCCTTTTTACAACCTGCATCGAAGAGCCCACGCTCACGATCAAGGAGAAGAAGGACTGGGTTATCTCCGTGCTCTGGGATAATGCGGGGGTAGGCCGGTTTGACGAGGATCACTACTACACCATTACCGGCGAGACCCACAACAGCCCCTCCAACATGGAGGCCTATGGCGGCGCCATTACCGGGATCGTGGGCATCTACCGGGATCCCCTGGGAACAGGAAAAGGGTCGAAGCTGATCATGGGGACCTATGGATTCTGCGTAGGGCCCAGGGACTATAGCGGTGAGCTCAAGCCCCGCCTCCACCCCAGGAGGCTCCTGGACGGCGTGATCGAGGGCGTACGGGACGGGGGGAACAAGAGCGGCATACCTACCCCTTACGGGCAGGTGCTCTTTGATCCTTCGTACATGGGCAAGTGCCTGGTATTCGTCACCGCCATGGGAATCATGCCTGCCACGGTGGGAGGGACCTCTTCTCATCTCAAGGAAACACATCCCGGTGATCTGATTATCATGTGCGGCGGGAGGGTCGGAAAGGATGGGATCCATGGGGTGACCGCCGCATCCGAGACCTATTCCGCGACAACCCCTGCGGGACACGTCCAGATAGGCGACCCCTATACCCAGAAAAAGATGCACGACTTCCTGCTCCAGGCCAGGGACGAGGATCTGATCGAGTTTATCACCGATAACGGCGGGGGAGGGCTTTCCTCATCCGTGGGCGAGTCAGCCAGGTGGTCGAATGGGTGCCTGGTGGAGCTCGATAAGGTGCCCCTTAAATATGAAGGGCTTGATCCGTGGGAGATCTGGGTAAGTGAATCCCAGGAGCGGATGACCGTTGCGGTGCGGCCTGAAAAGCTGGATAGGTTCATGGCGCTCTCGAAACGACACGCGGTTGAGAGCACGGTTATCGGGCAGTTCACCGACACCGGCTATCTCCATCTCACCTTTGACAAAAAAACCTGCGCCTATATTCGGATGGATCTCCTGAAATCCTCCTTTCCCCAGTGGGAGTTCGACGCCGAGTGGCTCCCGCCCGACTCTCGGGGGCTTAGCGAGCCGGTGTGGGATGAACCCGAAGATCATGGCGCCCTGCTCAAAGAGATGCTGCAGAGGCCCAATATCTGCTCCAAGAACTGGATTCAACGTCAGTATGACCATGAGGTTCAGGGCGGGAGCATCATTAAGCCCCTGGTGGGAAAAGATCGGGATATGGCCAGCGATGCGGCGGTGGTGCGGCCGATTCTCGACTCCATGAAAGGAATTGCCCTCACCCAGGCCATAAACCCGTTCTACTCCCTCATCGATCCCTACCACATGACCGCGGTAACCATTGATGAGGCGGTGAGGAGGCTGATCGCTGTGGGCGGCGATCCGGGGCTCATCGGAGGGGTGGACAACTTCTGCTGGCCCACGGTTATCTATGATCCGGTCAAAAATCCCGATGCAAGCTACAAGGCAGCGCAACTGGTGCGGTCCTGCTGGGCATTGCGCGACTATACCCTTGCCTTTGAGATACCGCTCCTCTCAGGCAAAGACAGCATGTATACCGACGGCCAGGTGAAAGGACCGTTCGGCATGAGCCAAAAGATATCAGGCCTTCCCACGCTTCAGTTTACAGCAACAACCCTGGTGCACGACATCCGGAGATGCGTGACGATGGACCTGAAGGCGCCGGGTGATCTCGTGTATATCCTGGGGGAGACGAGGGATGAACTGGGCGCAGGCGAGTTCTATCAGATGATGGGCTGGGTAGGCAGCCATGTTCCCACGGTTTCCGCGGAACGGGCGATCCCCCTGTACCGGGCCTTGTACCGGGCCATGCAGGAGGGGCTCATTGCCTCATGTCATGCTGTGGGGAGAGGCGGCCTGGGTGTCCACCTCGCCTTCTGTGCCATGGGGGGGAACCTGGGCATGGGTATCGATCTTGGCTCTGTGCCGGCTCGAGAAGGGCTTTCCGGCACGAGACTGCTCTTCTCCGAATCAGCAGGGAGGTATATCGCGACCATCGATCCCAAGAATAAGGATGCCTTTGAACATTTGATG
>CAYPNL010000092.1:0-12058 GCA_964412045.1 uncultured Desulfobacteraceae bacterium | reverse complement strand
TCTTTTTTCCCATCATACCCTTGAACAGGGGGCATCAGCGTGCCGCTTCAAACCATGCGCACAAGCACCTGGTCATTGTCTTCTAGGGTCTTTGTCCGCGTGCGCTCGTTTGAAGCGGCCTCCTGAGTTGTCTTTATTGGGGTATGATGGGAAAAAAGACACCTCCATGCCCATGCACCAGGTAGTTTCATAGGATCTAAACCGTTACGGAAAATGAGTAGGTAGAGGTACAAAGAGAGCCGAAAGCGATAATTTGGGACAAGGATTGGGTCCTTCGCCTGATTGGTGTAGCAGAAATTGCTTACTTGTGGTAAGATTTTTTGTAACTACACAGGTAGAGAGGTTGTAGGCCCTCCGGGGCCTAGGCCCTTCCGGACCGGAGGCTGAAGACTGTTAGGAAAAAAAGGGGATACGGCGCATTGTAAAGCCATGTTTGCTGCGAGCATACTCGCTCAGTCTAACCAGCTTCAAGCTGACAACGTGAGTAGGCACAAATGCTTTCACCATGATACCGCGTAACATGAATAACGTCAAGCAAGGGACCAGATTATGAACGCTAGACCATTGGTTGGAGTAGTCATGGGCAGTACCTCAGACCGGGAGGTAATGGAAGAATGTGTAGCCATCCTGGAAGAGCTGGCGATCCCTTTCGAGGTAACCGTATCGTCTGCTCATAGATCCCCTGAAAAAACCAGGGACTATGCGATCAGCGCGCGGGAGAGAGGAATAGAGGTCATTATTGCAGGTGCGGGATGGGCGGCCCATCTTGCCGGAGTGCTCGCTTCCCATACGACGCTTCCAATCATCGGGGTTCCCATCGATTCATCGCCCCTCAGGGGAATAGATGCGCTGCTGTCCACAGCGCAGATGCCCCCGGGTGTACCTGTGGCTACTATGGCGGTCGGCAGGGGCGGAGCGGTGAATGCCGCTGTCTTCGCTGCCCAGATACTGGCGCTCAAGCATCCTCACATCGCCAGGAGCCTCAATGATTACAGGACAAATATGCAATCAAGGGCCCAGGAGATCAATAAGGGATGATCGAGGTAGTCAAGATCGACCAGGCCGAGCCCCCGCAAAGGGTAATTCAAAAGGCCTCTTCGATTCTAGAAGATGGGGGAGTCGTGGCATTTCCAACCGAATCCTTTTATGGGCTTGGTGTAGCAGCCACCAATTCATCAGCGCTCCAAAGGCTCTTTCGGGTCAAGAAAAGGGATCCTCATCTTCCCATCCTCATTCTTATCTCCTGCATCGATGAGCTATCTGAATGCACAGCCTCGACTCCGCTGAAGGCGTTAGAGCTGGGCAGGCTATTCTGGCCCGGCGGGCTCACCTTGGTGTTTGAGGCCTCTCAAGACATGCCATCGCTGCTCACCGCAGGTACGGGAAAGATAGGGGTCAGGATATCCGGTCATCCCGTGGCCCGCGCCCTCACCTGTGCACTTAAGGTCCCTGTAACCGGAACGAGCGCCAATATCTCTGGAAAGCCTCCTTGCACCAGGGCTGAGCAGGTGGTAGAATTGTTTGACGGGCAACTCGATCTCATCCTTGATGGAGGCAACACAAAGGGAATCCATCCATCCACCGTGCTCGACGTTACCAGGGATCCTCCACTGCTTATCAGGGAAGGCATGATCACGGCGGAAGAGATCATCGAGAGCGGCATTTACAGCGAAATACTCACCTCAATGCAAGGATAAGGGAATATGTGATGGCGAAACATATCAAAATAACCATCATTACCGGTCTTTCAGGATCAGGCAAGACTACCGCGATCAATGCCCTTGAGGATGCAGGCTTCTTCTGTATCGACAACCTGCCGGTGATCCTGCTACCGAGATTCCTGAAGCTCAAATCCAAGGCCGATTCAGAGATCACCAAGCTCGCCCTGGTAATGGATCTGAGGGAACGGGAGTTTCTCCAGCAATATCCTGAAATCTTTCAAAACCTAAGCCACGAGGGGTACCTCTTTGAGATTATCTTTCTCGAGGCCTCCACAGAGACCCTGATCAGAAGGTACAGCCAAACGCGCAGGAAACACCCCCTCAGCGAGGGCAAAAGCGTCCTTGAGGGGATCCAGGCTGAACGAGAGGCCTTGAGGGATCTGAGGGGTCTGGCCGATCTCATAATCGATACCTCGAATTACAATGTTCACCAACTCAAGGAGATTATCTTGACCCATGCCCTCAAAGAGGTGCCTGGAAAAAGGATGAAGATATACATCCTGTCCTTCGGCTATAAGTACGGCATTCCCTATGATGCCGATATCGTGATTGATGTGAGATGCCTGCCGAACCCCAACTTTGTGGAGGAATTAAAAGACCTTAACGGGACATCCCGAGAGGTCAAGGAGTATATGGACGGGCAGGAGGAAACCCAGCACTTCCTCAAGAAATACCTGGACCTCCTTCTCTTCCTCATCCCTCTCTATGAAAGAGAGGGCAAATCATCTTTGACCATTGCGGTGGGGTGCACTGCTGGACGGCATAGGTCGGTAAGCATCGCAGAAACGATCTTTGAAGCACTGAAAAAAGCCAACGACATCATCACGGTAACACACAGGGATATCGGATTGGAGAGATCATGAGAGAAGGGGTGCGATACAGAAAGGCCCAGGAGCTCATCGGCAAAGGGGTGAGGATTCCCAATCCAGAATCTATAACCATAGGGGAGGAGGTATCCCTGGAGGGAATATCGGGCGACGGAGTGGTAATCCATGCCGGCTCTAAGATATTCGGTGCAACAACGGTTATCGGGGAGGGCTGCGAGCTCGGCCTTGAGGGACCGGTAACAATCGAGAATTGTCAGCTGGGGCCCAGGGTGAGCCTCAAGGGGGGTTATTTCTCAGGTTCAACCTTTCTCGAAGGGGCAAACATGGGTTCAGGCGCTCACATTCGGCCCGGATGTCTGCTGGAGGAAGGCTCCAATGGCGCCCATACCGTAGGCCTGAAGCAGACCATACTGCTGCCCTTCGTCACCCTTGGAAGCCTCATAAACCTTTGCGACTGCCTTATGGCTGGTGGTACCAGCCGAAAAGATCACAGTGAAGTTGGAAGCTCATACATACATTTTAACTACACACCGGACCAGGATAAGGCCACCCCGTCTCTCATCGGTGATGTGCCTCGAGGGGTCATGATCAATCAAAGACCAATCTTCCTCGGAGGCCAGGGCGGCCTGGTTGGGCCGGTCAGGATAGGATTCGGAACCGTTATCGCAGCCGGCATGATCTACCGAAAGGATTTCCTTCAGGGTAATGGGCTCCTCTTTTCCCAGGCATCGATAAAAAAACAGCAGCCGCACTACCCCCTGCTCTATCCCGGCATTAAAAGAATAATTAAGAATAATATTAACTACATAGCTAATATCATTGCCTTAAAACAATGGTATCTCGATGTCCGCTCGTGCTTCTTTGTATCCACGAAACACGAAGAGGCCCTCTACAAGGGGGCCCTGGAGAAACTGGAGATGGTCATCAGCGAGAGGATCCACCGATTAGGGCACGTTGCCGAAACGATGCCGCTCTCCATTGAGGTTTATAACAGGGTTACGCAGGAGAAGGCCTCCCGGAAAAACATACAGCTCAGAAGGGAGTTCTTCGAGCAATGGGCGCGGCTAAAGGACTTTCTTGAGAACTGCTCCCATATCACAGGTGTCCAAGAAAAGAGGGATGACTTTCTAGAGCTCATTCCCAGGATGAGACGCGAAAGGGGCAGGGATTACCTCGAAGTAATCAAGGCCATGGACCATGAGGGGGCGGCCCTGGGCACTGAATGGCTCCAGGGATTAGTGGATGAGATCAACACAGAGGCAGCGAAGATTATCCCTTCTCTCACCTCCTGAAAATCCATACAAGAAAGCAGGGCTTTCCGTTGCTCCGCTCAAGGCAAAATTCCTGGTCTGCGTGCGTCTGCGGTTGAGAAATCTCACTGAAGGCTTATTTCATACTGCTCGATATGAAAATCGTCCTTCCCCACTATAATAATACGCCTGTTGATCCTTTTCTCCAATTCCATAACGGAAAAACGCTCTTCCTCCTTCAACACCTTTTCTATCTCAGGGCTTACCAGGAGATACAGCTTTCCTTCATCACCGGACACGGATTCCCTCTCAAGATCCCTGAAAAGGTCGTAGCAAATCGTAGTCGGAGACCTCAGCCTGCCTTTCCCCTCACAGTATGGGCACGTCTCGGTGAGGAACAGGTTTATATCCTCTTTGGTCCTCTTTCTCGTCATCTCGATCAATCCTAATTCCGACATCCTCAAGACCGTCGTCTTCACCTTATCCTTTTCCAAGAGCTCCTTGAGCGCGTAAAAGACCTTGTCCTTGTCCGCCTCCTTGGTCATGTCTATGAAGTCAATGACGATCAATCCCCCGATATTCCTCAACCGTATCTGGTAGGCGATCTCCTTGACTGCCTCGAGGTTCGTCTTTACGATAGTCTCCTCTAGATTCCTCTTTCCCACATAGCTCCCGGTATTCACGTCTATCACCGTGAGGGCCTCCGTTGAATCGATAACGATATATCCCCCTGATTTTAACCATATCTTCTTTTCCAAGGCCCTATTTATGTCCATCTCAATGCCATAAGCATCGAATATGGGATTCCGGACATCATAGAACTCAACCGAGTACCGGAGGGTAGGCGCAAAGGTCTCGATAAATTCCATAACCGATTGATATTCCTCCCGTGAGTCGATTACCAGCCTATCGATCTCCTTGGTAAAGAGATCCCTCACTGCCTTGAGCGTGATAGTTAATTCCCTGTGAAGGATGCTGGGCGCAGAACTGGTATCCCTCTTCTTCTGAATGTTCGCCCACAATTTGGTCAAAAACTCTATCTCGGACTTGAGCTTTTCCTTAGGGGATTTTTCGCTCACCGTTCTTACGATAAAACCCTCCCCTGGAGGGGATAACTCCTCCATGATTTTCTTTAACCTTGCTCTCTCCTTCTCGTTTTCTATCCTCCGTGAAATGCCGATGTGATCCACAGTGGGCATATACACGAGGTGGCGTCCAGGAAGGGTCACGTGAGAGGTTACCCTGGCGCCCTTGGTGCCCATAGGCTCCTTGGACACCTGAACCATGATATCTTGGCCCTCCTTTAAAAGGCCTTCTATGTTGATATCGGAGACCCTCTGGAACCGCATCCGCAAGGGAGTACCTATTTCTTCATTGGTTTCATCCTCACTCTCCTGCATCATCATTTGCTCCCAGTGGCGAACATCATTGTAGATGTCCGTTACATAGAGAAAAGCCGGTTTATCAATGCCGATATCGACGAAAGCAGCCTGCATTCCAGGCAGGACCCTCATCACCCTCCCGAGATAGATGTTTCCCAAGAGCTCTTGTCCGGAGCCTCTCTTGAGATGAAGTTCGACCACGGTCCCGTTCTCCACCAAGGCCACGCGGGTTTCATGCGGTCTCGCGTTTATAATCAGTTCATTGGTCATAGACAAACCTCAGGCAAGCATACCTTTCGTTTTCAACACCCGTATCTCCTCTTCCTGGCTGTCGGTGAGCGAGAATATCTCCCCGATAATCTCTGATGCCTTCATCTCCGGGCCACCGTCATGTCTTAGTACCATCTCGATCTCATTATCGGATATAAGCTGTAACCCTTTCACCTGTGATCTGATATCGATGGTACGTGCTCTGTTTTCGCGCTTTTGGACCATGGGACATACGGACAGGCTTAAGAAGCGAATCATATCCTCCTCCTTGACAGATCCTCGAACGCTTATCAGAAACGTGCTTTCCTTCATCCGGGGAGGCCGCTCTTTGGCAAGCACCTCCTCAATGGTTAGGACCCTGATACCGTCTGGAAGTTCTCGGTTGACCAGATCGATTGTTCGGTGGATATTCCCGCTATCGTACAGGGAGAGATCCACCACCTCATCCAGACTCTCTACCCCAACCGGTAATGCCGTTGCAAAGGAAACCCTCGGCATGGGATGGTAGCCCTTTGAGTAGACCATGTTTATCCCGGCCCTCCTGAATGCCCTTATAAATAATCTCACAACCTCTAAGTGGCTGAGGTATCGTCCTGTTTCCAGCTTGGTGAAATGGATCCTCAACCTTCGTATGCGACCCCTCATTTCCAGCTGAAAGGGAACAGAGGTCCCTGAGAATGCGTTCCCGTTGAACAATACCGGTGCAACCACTAAGGCTTCGCACACGCCGCAATTGGAGCACTGTTCCCGGCAGTCCTGCGTTGCCTCTCCCCTCTGTGCCTTCCTCCATTCCTCCAGCAAGAATTCCTTCGAGATACCAGGGCTTATATGGTCCCAAGGCAGGATCTCCGACTCATCCCTCTGCCTGAGGAGGTAGAAATCAGGATCAAGGCCATGCTCTTCAAAGGCATCCTTCCAGATATCCAGGTTGAGATGCTCTCTCCAACTATCAAAACGCGCGCCCTGATTCCATGCATTGATGAGTACATTCGTCAATCTCCTATCGCCCCTCGAAAAGATGCCCTCCAGCCAGCTTGCCTCCGGCTCGTTCCACTTAACCTTTATCCTGTTGCCGCGAAGCCTGCCTCTGATGTAGTTAATCCTTCGTTCGCCCTGTTCCAGCTTGAGCTGCGGCAGCCATTGAAATGGCGTGTGGGACTTAGGGACAAAGGTGGCAACGCTCACATTCAGCACGTTGTGCCGTCGTCCTCTGGGCCCAAGCTGCTCGATCTTCCTGCTCAGCCCTACAATGGCTTCGATATCGCTCTCCTGCTCCATGGGAAGGCCGATCATGAAGTACAGTTTGATGAGGCTCCACCCGGCGGCGTAAATCTTACGAGCGGCATCCACTATCTGCTCCTCGGTCAATCCCTTATTGATCGCATCTCTCATCCTCTGGCTCCCAGCCTCGGGCGCGATGGTAAAACTGGTCTTTCTGACCCTTTTGATCTCCTCCATCAACGGCGATATGATCCCGTCAGCCCTTAGAGATGAGAAGCTCAGGGCCACATGATGATTCGCGGCCCTTTTCATCAACTCTCTTACCAAGGGCAACACGCAACCATAGTCCCCAGAACTTAAGGAAAGCAGCGACAGATCCTCAAATCCTGTCTCTCGAAGACCAGACTCTGCAATGCGCACGATCTCTTGAGGGTTTCTCTCCCTCACCGGCCTGTAGATCATTCCTGCCTGGCAAAACCGACAGCCCCGGCTGCAGCCCCTCGCAATCTCTATAGTGAACCGGTCGTGAACCGGTTCGGCAATGGGAACTATCTGCCTTGATGGAAAAGGGTAGGAATTGAGGTCAGGAACTACTGCCTTTTCAACCCAACTGTACCCCGTCCTTAATGCCTGTATCCGCTCCACAATGCCCCGGGCGTTATAGCGCACGGAAAAGAACGAGGGTATATAGACCCCTCGTATCGTTGCGAGCTCCTTCAGCAACTCTAGTTTGCCCTTCCCGCCAGCCTGTTTCCACTCTCTCACAGCCGCACAGATATGGACTGCTACCTCCTCCCCATCACCCACCACGATCGCGTCAAAGAGGGCGGCTACCGGCTCTGGATTGAAGCAAGCGGGCCCGCCTGCGATTATCAACGGCTCATTCGATCCCCTCTGCTCGGACAAAAAGGGGATACCCGCGAGATCAAGCATGGACAGGATGTTGGTATAGCAGAGCTCATGTTGCAGGCTGAAACCAATGAGGTCAAATTGTGATAGCGGTCTTCCCGACTCGAGGGAACTGAGTGGGAGAGCTCTCTGTCTCAGCTCTTGCTCTAGATCGACCCACGGAGCAAAGACCCGCTCCGCCGCGAGCCAGCTCAGGGCGTTGAGGATATGGTAGAGTATCTTGAGCCCCACGTGGGACATTCCAATCTCATACACATCCGGAAAGGCCAACGCGATAGAGACCTCTACCTCTGCGGGGTCTTTAATGATTGCGTGGGTCTCGCCCCCGAGGTACCTGCTCGGGTGCTTTATCCTTGAAAACCAGGTGTGCTGCGATATATGCATATTTGGCTGAAGGGCTCCTGGTCTTTCATCTAAGACCTATCCAATTATTTCTTCTCAAGAAAGCGGCAACACGATAGAGATGGCAGCTCCTCCGTCTTGAAGATTATAGCCCGATACCTCACCACCGAGATTCTCCACGATCTTCTTCACTATGGCCAACCCTAACCCAGAACCATCCTTCTTGGCCGTGGAAAAAGGTGTAAACATATCCTCGATAACCGATAGGTCGATGCCAGGCCCTGTATCCTCCACATTGATCCTCACGGCTCTTTTCGCTCCTTCCGAACTGCTGGAACCGCTCTCTTTCTTCATTCTTACACGGACTGTTCCTCCATCGGGCATGGCCTCATAGGCATTCATGAAGACGTTCCAAAACACCTGTTTAAGTTGTTGAGGATCCGAGGCAATCTTCAACGGCCTTTGAAACTTGGCCTCTACCTCTATCTTTTGTGACCACTTTTGGCTTGTTTGAAAGAGGTAGAGGGTATCCTTGACCAATTTATTGAGGTCGAATTCCTCAATCTTCGACCTCTGTGGCCGGGCGAATTGTAAAAAATCACTCACCAGGTGGTTTAACCTGTCCACCTCCCTCAGCACGATCTCCATGAGCCTTTTGTTAACATGGGCTTGCTCCTTGGACAGGCTATCGTTTAATACCTGAATTGAGCCGCTTATTGAGGCCAATGGATTTCTTATCTCGTGAGCGACGCCAGCTGCTAATTCCCCAAGCATGGCTAAATTCTCCATCCTCTTGACCTCTCGCTCCATCTCGACGAGGCGGGTGGTATCCTGGAAGATAAGTATCTCTCCCCTTGTATTACCATCCTGTCCTTGCAGAGGGGAAACGTTTAAGAGGAGATCGAACCGTTGGTTATCATTGCCCCGATATACGAGCTGGCATACCGTATTCGGGCTATCCCCCATCAGGTACGGTGTGACAAAGGGGAGTACCTCGCTCACCTCCCGTCGCATGACATCCCTTGAATTAACCCGGAATATCTCCTCAGCGCCCTTGTTAAAGGCAAAGATCTTGTTGTGCTCGTCCACCGCTATGAGACCCGAGGAGATGCTCTGAACAATATTCTCCTTCAGCATTTCCAGATCGGCGAGATCCCTCTGTCTGTCCCTAAGCTCGGCCCTGCCTTTACGAATCTGCTCTGAAAGAAAGCTGCTCAATATGGCTACGAGGTAAAAGGCTGCCCCATTCACAAGAATCATGTAAAAGATTTCGCTTACCTGGTAGTCGTGAACGTAAGGATGATGATACCCTAAAGGATTGATTAACCCGTAGTAGCTGAAATCTAGGAATGCGCCATAGAGAATGGTGCTGAAGGAGGCCATTATCAGCCCCCCCCGACGATAGAGCAGGATCGCACCTGCGATGATGTTCAATTGATAGAGGAATGAGAAAATACTTTCGATTCCTCCTGTAGTATAGATGATTGCGGTAATGAAAATGGTGTCTATGAGAAGCTGAAAGTAGGCAAACCGTGCGAGATTTTTTGTGTACTTAAGGACAATTACGTAACAAAACGTGAGAAAATAGATGAGCGCGACGAGCACGTAGTGAGCATTGAGTATCTCCCCAAAATAGGCCTTTGTTTCCTGCACCTGGATGATTATTGCAACGCCTAACAGCAGGGAAACAAACCCTACCCGTATGAACATCAGCAGCTGCAGTCGAGATAGTGTCTCCCTTTGGGCATAGTCTCGTTCTGCTTTGACCATACTTCGTATCTTAGCCCAGTGCAGAGGCCATTCCGAATATAGGCAGGTACATGGCGATAATGATCGGCCCTAGCATGCCAGCCAGGAACATCATCATAAGTGGTTCCATCAAGGCAGTGAGTGCTGATACGGTGGCGTCAACCTCATCGTCATAAAAATTCGCGATCTTTTCCAGCATGGCGTCAAGGGCGCCCGTGGACTCGCCTACTGAAATCATCTGCGTTACCATGCCGGGGAATATGTCTGACTCTGAGAGTGGATCGGCAATGCTTTGTCCCTCAGCGATGCTGGTCCGTGCCTCAAAAATCACCTCCTCAACCACTGCATTTCCTGCCGTCTTCGCCGTGATTTCCAAGGCATCGAGGATCGGGACACCGCTGCTAATCATGGTACTGAGGGTCCGCGTGAACCTGGCCACGGCAACCTTTCTGATAAGCTCACCGAAGATCGGCATTTTAAGCAGGATTCTATCTGTAGTTTTTTTCCCCGAACTCGTTCTCCTGTATCTCCGAAAAAGCCAGATGACAACAATCACTCCTACGATCATAAAGTGGATGTTGCCCTTGGTGAAATCACTGACGTCGATAACTAATTGGGTAAGCGCTGGGAGTCCCTTCCCAAGGCCTGAGAACATCTCCTGAAACACAGGTATAACGAACACCATGATAACGACCAGCACGAGGACACCGATAATCAAGACGGCAATGGGATAGACAAGGGCCCCTTTCACCTTTGATTTGAGCTTTTCGGCCTTTTCAATGTAAGCAGCAAGGCGTTGCAGAATGGTATCCAGGATGCCGCCAACCTCGCCAGCGGCAACGAGATTGACGAATAATGCATCAAATACCTTAGGGTGTTTATTCAGCGCATCCGCCAGGGTAGACCCACCTTCCACATCCTTGGTAACCTGTTTGAGCATACCTTTGAATGTCTTGTTTTCCATCTGCTCAGCTAATATGTTCAGTCCCTGTACAAGAGGGAGGCCTGCATCGATCATGGTTGAGAACTGCCTGGTGAAGATCACGAGGTCTTTCTTGGTGACCTTCGGCTGCATGAATGAGAGGCCCTCAAAGATATCCTTGGATTTCTTTTTAAGCTTCGTAACCTCGATATTCTTCCTCTTTAGCTGGACACGCGCGATCCTCTCATCAACAGCCTCAAGCTCTCCTTTGAGGACGCGCCCCCTTTTGCTTTTGCCAACGTAGGTAAAGATTGGCATGGCTTCTCCTCCTCGCACGTTATGGAATGTTAGTAGCCTCTAGGACAATAGTAGGCTAATGTATTTTTATCGGTAATGTCAAGAAATCTCTTATATTTTCCCAACTAGCCGCTCCGATAAGGCAATCTTTGGCGAAGGGTCCGCTTTTTTCATAATAACTTTTTTAAATACTCGCACTTGACATTTATATTTTCGATATTACTTTACTTCATTGAGAATTACCCCAATCAAACCATATGGTAAAAGGAGGCATATCATGAAGATTAGGCCATTGCATGATCGAATAATCGTAAAGAGGGTTGAGGAAGAGGAAAAAACAAAAGGGGGTATTATCATACCTGACACCGCCAAGGAAAAGCCGATAACGGGAACGATCATCGCTGTGGGATCTGGTAAGAGCGAGAGCAAGGGCAATGAAAAGGTGCCCTTGGATGTAAAGGAGGGGGATAAGGTGCTGTTTTCCAAATATGCGGGAACTGAGGTTACTATAGACGGCGAGGAGCTCCTCATCATGAAGGAAGAGGATATTATCGCCATCGTTAAATAGCAAATCTAACATTCGAGGAGGAGAAGATTATGGGTGCAAAGGAAATCAAATATGACAGCAAGGCAAGGGAGGCAATATTGAAAGGCATTGACACCCTGGCAGAAGTGGTTAAGGTAACTCTCGGCCCAAAGGGAAGAAATGTTATCCTTGAGAAATCTTGGGGATCCCCTACCATTACCAAGGACGGTGTTACGGTTGCCAAGGAGATTGAACTTGAAGATAAGTTTGAGAATATGGGCGCCCAAATGGTGAAAGAGGTTGCTTCAAAGACCTCAGACGTTGCAGGTGATGGAACGACAACTGCTACGCTTTTGGCACAGTCTATATATCGTGAAGGCTCAAAACTGGTGGCTGCAGGAGCCAATCCAATGGCCTTAAAACGTGGAATCGAGAGCGCGGTAAGTGCAGTTATAGAAGAACTTAAGAAGATGTCAAAACCCACAAAGGAGCAACAGGAGATTTCTCAGGTCGGGACTATATCTGCAAATAACGATCGCACGATCGGCAACATCATCGCCGACGCAATGGCCAAGGTCGGAAAAGAGGGGGTCATTACCGTTGAGGAGGCCAAGAGCATGGAAACGACCCTGGAGATCGTCG
>CAYPNL010000091.1:0-2265 GCA_964412045.1 uncultured Desulfobacteraceae bacterium | reverse complement strand
TTTTCTCATCATACCCTTGAACAGGGGGCATCAGCGTGCCGCTTCAAACCATGCGCACAAGCACCTGGTCATTGTCTTCTAGGGTCTTTGTCCGTGTGCGCTCGTTTGAAGCGGCCTCCCGACTCGTTTTTATTGGGGTATGATGGGAAAAAAGACACCCCCATGCCCATGCACCAGGTAGTTTCAAAGGGCTACATTGTTACCTTTACTCTTGCGTTTCCGAGGGAGCGCTTGCCGGTGCCGAGCTTGTATCTGCCTGCCCGCCAGCTTCAAAAGGTTGCTCCTGACTCGTCTTCGCCTTCCCGTCCATTATCGATGACCTTGGAGCGTTGCCCCTGGCGGCGAGAAAAGCCAAGGTAAGGGAGGTAATCATAAAGGCGATGGCCACACCAGTAGTTACCTTATTGAGGAACGGCACGGCACCGGTGCTCCCGAATAGCGTCTGGCTGCTGCCCCCGAATGCGGCGCCCAGATCAGATCCTTTCCCTGATTGCAAGAGGATAGAGCCTACCAACCCTATACAAATTAACACATGAAGGATTACAAGTACTGTGGTCATTTTTCTCCCATACCGTTTTTGTTGGGCTCATATATATCATATCTGAAGGATAATTCAATCTTTTTTTCCCTGATGCGCTCGTGATAATCGTCCCTTGACATTTCTAAGAATATGGTCGACTATGATCGTACAAGCTGAGAAATATCTCCCCTGTAATGCGGTGGCTGGAGTGGATGAAGAGGAATACAACAACAAGTACATGCATCTGCGGATCTTAAAAAGCGTTCAGGAGTACCTGAAAGCAGATGAAAATGAACACACCGCCGTATACCCCATCCGGGTGCCCGACGAGCTGCTCTACCAAACGCTGCAATCAAAGGGCGCCAAAAACACTGATAGCCTCATACACTATATATTTAAACTCGGGCTCAGCATCTGGAGCGAAAAACAGTACAATGTTGTGTTCGGCTCCCACCAGAGCCTTGAGGAATTCATCGAACTGGTCAAAAAACAAAACAGGGAAGACAAATAAGTGCCTAAAGTGAGCTACATCGTTTCTCTGCAATCCTCACAAACCATCTCATAATGTCCGTTCACGTTAGATCACTGTAACCGTTAGGCATGTATTAAACTTCGATGCCGATTCAGGTTGACCATCGCCTCTGCAGCCCGTTCCGGTGTGGGATAGTTGACGAGGACCCCGGCGCCCTCATACCTCCGGATATGTTCATCCCATATCCCAGGAGGAGCAGAGAGGCATGTGATCAGGGGCTTCTTGGGCTCATCCTCTTCCATCAAAAATGACAGGCTTTTGATGGAGTCAACATTTGCCGAGGCGAACATCATAAAGAGCAGGATGCCGTTAACGTTTTTATCCTGTAATACCGCCTTCAGGATGCCGATCACTGCCTCCGAGTCATACCATGCAGGCCCCATATCCACCGGGTTCACCCTGAGTGCCAGGGGCGGCAAGATCTCGTGTATCCTGGCCTGGGTCTCCTCGGTAAAGGGCACGATCCTGAGATCGCTCTTCTGGCATCTATCAGCAGCAGCAATACCCGGTCCTGCCTGTGAGGAGAGGATAGCCACACCGCTGCCGCTGAGCACCGGGCACCGGGCCAAGGCCTTGGCCGTATCCAGCAACTCCTCCACCCCCGCCACCTCCAGCACACCAGCCTGGGTAAATGCCCCGGAGTAAAGTTCACCCCTCCCTGCTATCGATCCAGTATGAGAGCGGGATGCTTGATCCCCCAGGCGCCCGATTCCGGTCTTGTAGGCCACAATCGGCTTCCTGCCACGAAGGCTTCTCACCGTCTCCTGGAGCCGGCGTGGTTGATCAATGCCCTCCATGTACAGGGCTATGACGCCAGTGTCCTGATCCTCTATCAAATACTCGATCATGTGCTCAAAATCCACATTGAGCCGATTCCCGAGTCCTATTATCTTGCTGAATCCTATCCTCTCCCGCATGGCAAGAAAGCAGATCAGATGGCACATGCCCCCGCTCTGGCTGACGAGGCCTATACGGCCTTTTCGCACCCGAGAAAACTCCGGCGTAAACGAGGCATTGAGGTTGGCATGGAGGTTTATCATGCCGAAGGTGTTGGGGCCGATTACCGGAACCTTGGCCCTGTTGACGATCTCGGAGATTTGTTTATGGAGTAGAGTACCCTGGGGGTCTTCAATCTCCTTAAATCCCGCGGTAATCAATACGATCCCCTTAACATTCTTGGCAATGCATTCCTCGAACACGCCGGGAACCATCC
>CAYPNL010000090.1:0-4465 GCA_964412045.1 uncultured Desulfobacteraceae bacterium | reverse complement strand
TACCCTGGGGGTCTTCAATCTCCTTAAATCCCGCGGTAATCAATACGATCCCCTTAACATTCTTGGCAATGCATTCCTCGAACACGCCGGGAACCATCCTCGAGGGGAGCGCCACAATGGCTAGGTCCGGCCCATCAGGGATATCTGAGATTGCAGCAGCAGTCTTCAATCCCATAATCTCCTTTGATGTGGGGTTAACCGGCGTGATTCTGCCCGGAAATCCCCCTTGTGTGAGGCTCTTCATCACATGGAATCCGAGCTTGGTTGGTTTCTCCGATGCGCCTATCACCGCAACAGATCGAGGGTTAAAGAGGGTGTCCATATCGATCATTTCTCTATCCATGGTTGCCGATCCTTCCGTATCAAAAAACGTGGTCCCGCCCATGGCTCCCCTGGTATGTTGAAAGGCCGACAGAGGAAGGTGCACTATGAGATTACCCTTGCAATACATCAAATCATCCCTATCCCGTCAAGGGTATTTTTACAAGGGATAAAATAAGTTGGCGAACTCCGCGAATTCAATATAATGTAAAAAGGTTGTTCAGTCTTATGCATGTAACCTGCTCTTTTCCACCATCACGCAGAATGAGGTAGCACTGCATCATGACTACCACCAGGGTGCTCATTACACCAACTAGGGCAGAGGGTGAACCTCGCATCGCCCCTGATGCGATCATGATCTCCATCACCTCAGAGCTCAGGGCGATGGCCGAGCTCCATAATGCAGAGAGGACCTCCCTTAAGGAGCTTTGTCCGTTCCAGTTTTTTCTTATCAAAAGAGCGGGAGAACTCCCCCTTGCCCTGGCCGGCCCCCTGCTCGGCGCACCGCAAGCTGCAATGGTGCTGGAAAAGCTCATCGCCTTGGGAGCACAAAGGCTGTGGGTGCTCGGCTGGTGCGGATCGCTTCAACCGGATCTCCGGATAGGGAGCCTGATTATTCCCACGACGGCTCTCTCAGAAGAAGGCACCTCTGTCCACTACCCAGTCCCTGGAGAAACCATACACACAGATCCTGAACTCAATGAACACCTCAAACAGGCACTTCACAGGGCAAATCTTCCTTTTAGTACAGGCCCTGTATGGAGCACGGATGCCATCTATCGGGAAACCCGGGAAAAGGTCGCTCGGTATGGGAGCAAGGGAATCCTCGCCGTTGAGATGGAGATCTCAGCCCTCATCACCGTGGCTGCCTATCGTTGTGTTGCGCTGACAGGAATTCTCGTGGTATCTGACGAGCTTTCCACCCTTGAGTGGCGTCATGGGTTTATGGCTGGGACCGTACGAAAAAGCTCAAGAAAGGCATGCACGGTGCTTCTCAATCTCTGTCTGAACAGGGAGTGAGGGAGTCAACAAAACTATCGTGTCTCATGATAGGATCAGCGCATTTCCGGTTTCTTCATTCCTAAAACCTGATGCCTCTCCCGTAAGATCGACAAGGACCACACGGCCAACTCCAGGGTGGGATAGGTCATGATTCGTCGTGTTGACTCGAAATGCTTCCTCATCTCCAGGGGATTCGGCCCATAGAGCCAGGCTACGACCGGTTTTTGCGGCGCTTCTTCCATCACCTCGTTTATGGCCCCGGATACATCCAGAAAGGAAAATGCGGGCATCTCTGGGGCAATCGCGATGCAGATCACGCCATCGACGTCGGGATCCTCTAGGACCGCTCTGAGCGCAACGGAATAGGCCTTGGCCGCACCATGTTTCATCACGGCCGGCCATATATCCAGGGGATTCCCAAGGGGCATCCATTCGGGTGAAAGCTTAGCTGCTGAACGGATGGTGTCGGCTGCAAGGGAGGAGAGGCTCAGCCCGTGCCGCTCCAGTGCATCGCTGATCATAATACCGGCAGCGCCGCTAAAGGTGATAACCGCCACCTTGCTCTTGTTCATGGATGGAAGGTTGCCCAGGGTCTTCACCGCATAAAACATCTTGCCGTCTTCTTCAAGAAAGGTGACCCCTGCTTTTTGGAGCGCGGCCTTATAGACCTGATAGTTACCCGCCATGGTACCGCTGTGCGTCATAGCAGATGCGGCTCCCCTCTCGCTGCTGCCTGTTTTCAGAATGACGATCGGTTTCTCCTTGACCACCCGGGCTGCCAGGGATACGAATTCCCGTGCCTGTTGCATGCCCTCCATATGGATGGCGATGATCTTTATATCCGGATCCTCTCCCAAATACCGCAAGGCATCATAGAATCCGATGTCGCAGGCATTGCCGATGTCGATCCCCTTTCCAATGCTCCCGCTGAATTCCATGGCCCCGACAAACAATATGCCTGACTGGCAAATCAGGCCTACCGGGGACCTCTCCTTGCCTATCGGCATAAAAGAGGTGGTAAACCCGTTGAAATTATTCAGAACTCCCAAGGTATTGGGCCCGAGCACCCTCATCCCACCCCGTCGAGCAACCTCGAGTATTCCCTGCTGGATCTCCTTCCCTTTATCATCAGCGTCGGCATAGCCCTGGTTCACGATAATGGCGGCCTTGACCTTTGCGGCGACACAGTCCTCGAGAATGGAGAGGGTATTCTCTCTGGGAGAGCTGATGACCGCGAGATCCACCTCTTCCCTCACCGATCTGATGGTAGGATACACCTTTGTCCCGAGGATCTCACGCGCCTTGGGATTAACAGGAAAGATCCTGCCCTTGTAGCCGTAGTGCATCATGTTTTCCATGATATTGAAGGAACCAGGTCCGCTCTTTCTGCTGACCCCGATAAGCGCCACGCTCTTCGGTTCCATAAAGGCCTTCATAACCCCCCCGGTTTATCTAAATTGGTCGGCGTTTCAGAGACCCCTACCACCATGATGCTTTCCGGATAAAACAACGTCTTCACCGAAATCAGCCTCCCCAATCAGCTACATCCGGAATCTGCGATATGTCACATACCCTCTATGTATTCTCGCCTGAAATGTCAAATCAATTTCAAATGCTGAGAATTGGTGAGGGCACGATGTGGCAGCGTATCATAGGTTGTGTCAGTATTGACATCATCTGTCTTTACGATATACTAATATGTGCTGTAACTATAGAGAAGAGCTTTGATGTTGAATGACCATTGCAACTACGGTTGAAAGGATGCTGGAAATAGGCCATCGTCCCTGGGGATATTACGTGGTGCTCTCTGATGAACCCGATCATAAGGTAAAGAGGATCGTGGTTTACCCTGAGAAACGGTTAAGCTTACAGAGACACAAACACAGGTCTGAACATTGGCTTATCGTAAAGGGAGAGGCATTGGTTACCCTCAATGATAAAAACTTCCGGCTCACCAAGGGAATGGCCATTGATGTTCCTGCCGGTGCTGCCCACAGGATTAAAAACATGGGAGGCGAGGACCTCGCCTTTATAGAGATACAGCAGGGAAGCTACTTTGGCGAAGATGACATCGAGCGGCTCGAGGATGATTTCGGAAGGGCGCCCTAAAACAGGATTAAAGGCAAAAGAGATCGGTAAACTCGAACCTCGCCGCATCAAACAAACCCCTGTCGCTTATCTTCAGATCCGGTATCACCAGCAATGCCATAAAGGAGAGGGTCATGAACGGGGCCGCGAGCCGTGATCCCAACTCCTTTGCAAATGCATCGAGTTCATGGTATCTCCTGGCTGCCTCCTCATAGTTCAGATCGCCCATGATCCCGGCAACCGCTAGGGGCAAACATTTTTCCTGATCCTCACCTACTGCGCTGATCCCGCCTTGAGATTGAATGATGAGATTTACCGCCCGTGCAATATCCCTGTCCTCAACCCCCACGGCAACGATATTGTGGGAATCGTGGGCCACACTTGATGCTATCGCCCCTTTTTTGAGGCCAAAATTCCGTATAAAACCCATTGAAGAAGGCGCATCCTGGTATCTGTTCACTACCACTATCTTGAGTATGTCCCTTAAAGGATCTGAGACAACCGTATCGCCGGAAACCTTCGGCGCCTCGTGCACGCGACCGGTGATGAGCTGACCGTCGCGAGCCTCAATGACCTGTATCCTGCCCCCCTTGTTCACCACCCTAAAATCTTCCGCCCTCTTCTGCCGTGCTCGAAACACATTCACAATCCTTTTCGGCGTCTCTGGGATCTTTGCACGTCCGTCTCTCGCAACGAGCTTACCGCCGATCACGGTCTTCACTATCCTGAGGCTTCTGAGATCATCCACCATGAGAAAATCAGCAGGATCGCCGATCTGGAGCAACCCCGCCTCCAGGCCGTAGTGCCTGATAGGGTTCAGAGATGCGATCCTCAAGGCATCCATGGGCTCGATCCCGTACTCGACAGCCCGCTTTACCATAAGGTTTATGTGGCCTTCCAAGAGATCATCCGGGTGCTTGTCATCGCTGCAAAACATGCAGCGGTCAGGATATGTTTTCGCGATGGGAATAAGCTCCTCAAGATTTTTCGCGGCGGAACCCTCCCGCATCTGGATCTGCATCCCCAAAGAGAGCTTCTCCATAGCCTCTGAATA
>CAYPNL010000089.1:0-11515 GCA_964412045.1 uncultured Desulfobacteraceae bacterium | reverse complement strand
GGCTAACTTCTATCGTACCGTTCATTTTCGATATTCTGCGGGAACAAGCGACTCGTAAGCAGGAGAGAAGAATATTGACACCAGTCTATTCATGTCGTACGACTGCGCCAGCATTTTTAGGGAATAAACCTACTATGGAGGAGAAAAAGATATGGCACTCATGACACCAGAGCAGTTTGAAGAGAGCTTAAAAAAGGTAAAACCGCGGGTTTTCATGAACGGCAAACTGGTCGAAGATATCCTTACCAATAGAAATACAAGGACCGTGGTAGAGGCCAACAAGGCAAGCTATGACTGGGCCCTTGATCCACAATACCAGCATATTATGACCTGTTACTCGCCGCTCATAAACGATACGGTAAATAGATACACGCATGTGAGCAGAAGCGTGGATGAGCTTATTGCAAAGGCCGAGGCAGGCACCTTTACCGCTGAAATGCTGGGAACATGCATCTACCGGTGTGTGGGATATGACTCCTTTCACTCCCTGTATGCAACTACCTGGGAGATGGATAGAGAACTGGGAACCGAGTATCATCCCAGGTTCCTTGAATACCTCAAGATGGTACAAAGAGAGGACCTCTCCGTTGCCGGGGCCCTGACAGAACCGAGGGGAAGCAGAAAGGAGAAAACCCCTGAATGGCCGGACCCATATCTCTCCCTAAAGATTGTTGAGAAGAACAAAGACGGGATCGTGGTTAAGGGGGCAAAGATAAATATCAGCGGAGCATTTGGAAGCCACTATATCAATGTATTGCCCCAGGCAGCTCACTACAAAGGCGAGGAGGACTACGCCGTTGCATTTGCCACCCCGGTCGACGCTGAAGGCATCACCTATATATGCCAATACACTCCTTACTCAGCAGAACGGGACCAGGCAGACGATATGGAAGAGCTCGGCAATCCCCTTTACGGGCAACGAGAAACCTCGATGGTCGTCTTTGACAATGTGTTTGTTCCATGGGAGCAGGTATTTCATTGCGGAGAGTACCCGTATTCCGTGAAGTTTGTCACCAGATTCTCCAGAACCCACCGCATGACCTGCGGAGGGACCTGCAAGGTGGGGTTTATGAACCAGATAATCGGGGCATGCAGGCTTATCCAGGAATACAAGGGCTTGGACAAGGCCTCCCACATCAATGACGAGTTGATGGAGATGGTAGCCTTGCGGGAAACCTGCAGGGCCTGCGGCATGGCAGCGGCCCAGAAAGGCTCTGAGGAGCCGAAAGGGTCAGGCGTGTATCTGCCGGATGAACTTATGGGTAACGTATCGAAGTTAAATGTCGCTACTTCATTCTGGAGGATCATGGCGCTTGCTGGAGACATCGGCGCTGGATTGATTGTTACCCTCCCGTCTCTCAAAGAGCTCAACAATCCCGAGGTGAAAGACTACGTGAAGGAATATCTCGGCTTTGGTTCAGATTCGTCGGCTGAAAATATCATGAAGGTTACGAAACTCTTGCAAAATTGGACAGCAGGGCTCCACGGGGTGGGCACATGGCACGGCGCCGGCCCTGTTATGGCCCAGAAGATCATGCTCCAGCGGGTCATTGACTACGAGCATGACAAATGGATTGTAAAAAGAACACTGAACATAAAGGATTAGGGCGACAGCAGTGGCACCCTTTGAAACTCCATGTCCGTGAGAGTTGTCTAAGGTTCCTCTATCACTGATTGAGAACCTCGGTAGAGACAATCCCTTTGAGATGAGGGAATGTATCTTTCATATGAGGGATCTGCAGGGCCTCTATGAAGTGCTGCTGAAAGTCCTTTTCCACAGTCAGTTCAATGTATTCTACATTCCTCGATACCCAGTTAGCCTCCTGCCTCTTCTTCCGATTGAGGAGTGCCACTCTGGCCCCGTCGCCTGCAGCGTTTCCCACGGATACTATCCGTTCGATCTCGCAGTCGGGGAAAAGCCCCATGATCAGCGCCTTTTCTCGGTCCACGTGGGTGCCGAAGGCCCCGGCGATCTTTACCACATCCACCCTATCGATCCCCATTCGCCGCATCATCAGCTTGCAGCCGCTGTAAACAGCTCCCTTGGCAAGCTGGATCTGGCGGATGTCCTTCTGGGTAATCACAATGTCCCTTCCGATGCTCGTCTCCTCGGCCCAGGCAATGACGAACTCCGGCTGGCTAGTCTCATCGTTTTTTCGGTAGCGATTCGATTTCTGTTGTGGGTTGAATCTCCCGCTCTTCACTATCACCCCTGTGCGGTAGAGCTCTGCAAATAAATCCAAGATACCTGAGCCGCAGATACCCTTGGCCTGCATCTCATCCGGATTCGAATAGCTCTTCCAGGCATCCCTGCCGATCACCTTGTAGTCCACCTCGTGGGCGTTGTTATCAATGCTGATACGCTCGATCGCCCCCGGCGCAGCCCTCATACCGAAGGTGATCTGCGCCCCCTCAAAGGCAGGGCCGGTGGCGCAGGATGAGGAGATGAGTCTTTCTTTGTTGCCCAGCACGAGCTCTCCGTTGGTGCCGATATCGATAATGAGCTGCATTTCTTCTGTTGTATAGGGCTCCTCGGCAATGAGCACCCCCACGTTGTCGGCTCCCACAAACCCTGCCTCGTTGGGCAGCACGTGCACATAGGCGGCATCATGGATGACGATCCCCATCTCCCGTGCCTTGATATCCATGCTCTTATGAACAACCGGGGGGAAGGGAGCCGTTCCCATGTACTGAGGGTTGAGCTTGAGCAGGATGTGGTGCATGGCGGTGTTGCCCACGATAGTCATGTCCATGACATCGGTGGGCGTAAGACAAGGGTAGCCATCGTAATCCGTGCGTTTGTCTTTCTCATCAGGAGGATGTGTGCTCTCGCATGCCCGAGCTACCAGGCCATTGATCGCTTCGATAACATCAGCATTCATCTTTTGGAGGCCATCCTCGTTCGTCATGTGATAGCTGATGCGGCTCATTACGTCCTCGCCGTACTTGCACTGGGGGTTCATCATGGACACGGTTTCGACCACATCCATGGTGGCAAGGTTGCAGAGGTAGGCTGCCATGGTGGTGGTTCCTACGTCAATCGCTATTCCGTATGAATTCGTGTGCTGTCCCGGCAGAATTCGTATAATCTCCTCGTCCATCCATACGGCTGCTGTAACCTTCCCCTCTGTTTCCCGCAGCCGATCAGGCAGAGAAATCAAACAGTGGTAATCGATATTGAGATCCCTGAGCCCGTGCTTAGCGGTGAGCTCTTCGAGCAAGCGTTCCAGATCCCCGGTGGGCCTCTCAAGGGTGGGCTTCGGTACTTCTACATAATACTGCTTCACGGCCGGATCCCATTCTATAGGGATATCCCTCGCAGCCTTGCTCACCACCTGCTTGCCTGCCCTCGACTCCTCGGGCACAAAGACCAAGAGATCCCCCTCAATCCTGGCACAGCATCCCAAGCGGTACCCCTGCTTGCGTTGTGCAGGGGTGATGAATTTTCCTTCCTCTTCCTGCCACACACCAGCGTGATCTTTCCTGGAATGGATGCCGTACTTCTCGAAGTATCCCTCCTCAATTCTCACCGTGCACTTGCCGCAGATCCTCCTCCCGCCGCACAAGGTCTCGATATCAACGCCCAGTTGCCGGGAAGCCTCGAGGATGCTGATGCCTTTTAGAACCTCCCCTCTCCTGCCCGATGGCTGAAAGATGACCCGCGCCTTCTCGCTCACTGAGTGCCTCCTCAATCAATCATTGCTTCCGGTGTGTTGTTGCCACAATTTTTTGCATCGTGAACAACAGACCTTTTTCGCCCTTTATCTCCCGCAGCCCGCTGATTATCTCTTTGATCAAATATCAGCACTGCAGTGTCCCGATTCCCTTAGGTATGGTTGCAGCCCCTATCCTAAAACTCTATCCCCGGTCTGGCCTTTATCCCTCTGTTGAACGGGTGCTTGATCTCCCTCATTTCAAAGGCAAAAGTTGCATGTTCCATTATCTCCGGGCCGGCATTTCGACCGCTCAGGATCAGATGCAGGTTCCTTGGTTTTAGAACCATCATCTCCTCCACCATCTCGGGGCGGATAAGGCCCAGATGTGTTGCGATATTGATCTCATCTAAGACAATCAGGCGGTAGTGAAGGGAAGATATCTCCCTTGAGCATGCTTCCCACGCCGCCCTCGCGGCCGCAACATGCTTCTTCGAAGGCTTAGGTCCAAAGATAAATCCCGCACCCATAGTCTTTATCTCCAGGTTCGGGAACCTTTCACCTGCCACTACCTCTCCATATGGCTGGGGGGATTTGATGAAATGGAGTATGCTTGCAGGCAACCCACGTGCGGCAAAGAGCATGGCCCTTCCCAGACAATAGGTGGTCTTTCCCTTGCCGTCTCCGGTAACAACCCCGGTGCATCCCTCTTGATTACTGCCGTCTATGATCCACGAGCCCTTTTCACTCTTGTGCTCAACCATCTCGGTTACCAGATCAGCCTGCTCAATAATCTCCTCCGGCGCATTCCTGCCTGTCAAGACAATCTCCACATTGTTCGGTCTTCTCTTTATGAGCTGGACCATAGTCTCCACTGGTAGAATACCCCTATCAAGAATATGGTTAGCTTCCTCCAGGATAACGATATCAAAGCCGCCGCCGTCGAGTACCTCCTGAATACGCTCGAGACGAGCCTGAATAGTGCTGGAATCCTTTTGTAACACCCCGTCCGGAGATCTCTTTGACAAGGCAGCCCGTTCAACCACCACAGCGGGCTTGAGGTATGACAACGCCCTATCCTCTATACCCACAAACGGGTGGGCGGAAAGCCCCATGACACACGTGCGAAGCCCCTGCCCTGCAGCCCTGAGGCAAAGCCCCAGGTGTGCGAGGTTCATCTGTTCTCCCTTACCCGTGTAAACCTGTACCAATCCCTGCTCAAGCATCGCTTCCCCCATACCTTTGCTTTCCTGGTGTCGTGCAGTTGCCCGCTGACCGCTCAGGTTGCCCTTATAACACGTTCTGTATGACCATACAATTCTTTGCATTCCTGGATTGACATGATTCTTGTAATCGGTTAGAAACGGTGACTATCAAAGGGGGTTAGGCGTAACCAATGGGAAATAAGGATGAGACAAGAATGAAGAACGATCTCGGCTTGATTCACGTCTATACCGGGGGGGGGAAGGGGAAGACCACCGCATCCCTTGGCCTTGCAATGAGGGCGGTGGGGCATGGTCTCAGGGTCGGCATCGTTCACTTCATGAAGATATGGGATTACGGAGAGGTAAAGAGCCTGAACAAACTCGGAATAGATCTTTTTCGTTACGGGACCACAGAGCTCATAGACCCGAATAACCCATCGCCTGTTGATTTCGAAGAGGCGAACAAGGCCATCTCAAAGTCTGAAGAGCTTATCCAAGAGGGTACGTACAATATCGTTATACTGGACGAGATCACCCTTGCCGTGGACTTCAATCTCATACCATTGAAAAGGGTAATTGACCTTTTAGACAAAAAACCTGATAATCTCGAACTCGTGCTGACCGGACGAAACTGCCCTTGGGAACTCATAAAGAGGGCTGACCTCGTCTCGGTCATCGACGAGATCAAGCATCCCTTTCAGAAAGGCATCAAGGCCAGGAAGGGAATCGAGTTTTAAGAAAAGGAGTCACAGCTCATGTTCATGACTATGATGCGGAGTCACAGCAAATCCATCCTGATCAAGATAATTATCGGCCTTATCGGCGTTGTCTTCGTGTTCTGGGGTATTTACTCGATCGGGGATAGGCCCGGCTCCAAGATCGCGTATGTCAACGGCGATCTAATAAGCGGGCTGGAATATCACGCAGCCTATCGCGATATGTTGTTGGCCCTGCAACGACAGTACAAGGACTACTGGAATGAGGACCTTATTGAGATGTTTCAACTCAAGCAAAAGACCTTGGAGAGCCTGATAGGCAAGAGGCTCATAAGCCAAGAGGCGGGCAGGCTCGGCCTCCAGATTACCGATGATGAGATCGCCGATGCCATCTTTACCTATCCAGCCTTTCAGGTGAATGGTGTGTTCGACGAAAACCAGTATCGATCCCTCCTAAACTATAACCGTATGGAGCCGGCCGACTTTGAGGCAGGAATCGGCTCTGAGCTTCTGGGGGAGAAGATAAGGCATTTCATTAAATCCTTTTTGCTTGTCACCGATAATGAGATCATCGACTTCTATACCTTTCAAAACCAAACGATAAACATTGGTTTTGTGGTCTTCAATCCAGAAGATTTCAAGGCTAACGTAAAGGCCGCCCAGACGGACATGGAAGCGTACTTTGAGAAGCACAAGGAGGCGTACCGGATACCGGAACAGATTAACCTGAACTATATCACCCTCGACCCATCGGATTTCAAGGATAAGGTGAGTGTTACCGAGGGAGAGATCGCGGATTATTATGAATACAATCCCGAGCGTTTCAAGGAGCACAGACAGGTCAAGGCTCGTCACATCCTGTTCAGTGTGCCTCCCGATGCATCAAAGGAAGCCGAGGCAGAGATCAAGGACAAGGCGCTCGAGATACTCAAGAGGGCCCAACACGGGGAGAACTTCTCAGAGCTCGCCAAGAAATACTCTCAGGACACCTCGAATGCAGCAACGGGCGGGGACCTCGGCTATTTCAAAAAAGATCAAATGGTAAAGCCTTTTGAAGAGCTCGCCTTCTCTCTAAAAAAAGGAGAGATAGGCGGCCCTGTGAGAACACAATTCGGTTGGCATGTGATCAAGGTGGAGGACATCAAAGAGGAGAAGGTAAAAAACCTCAATGAGGTCCGCGAGCAAATAGAAAACACCCTTAAAGGGGATATTGCCCGTGATATGTCCCATGAAAGGGCCCTTGCCTTGATGGATCAAATGCCCTACGATGTTGATCTTTCTTCCTATGCGGCCCAACAGGGGCTCACCATACAGAAGAGCGGCTTCTTTGTTAAGAAGGGAGACATACCGGGTTTTGGAACGGATGAGAAGCTGAAGCAGGCTATCTATTCTCTGGATGAGAACGAGGTAAGCGAGATACTCGAACATGAAGGCAAATACTACATCTTCCAGGTGACCGGCACCAAGGATTCCTCTATCCCTCCTATGAGTGAAATAACTGACCAGCTTAGAAATGACGTGGAAGACCATCTGAGTCTTGAGGCAGCAAGGAAGAAGGCTGAGGACTATCTTGAGGAACTAAGGGGAGGGGCTGATTGGCAGGAGCTCGCTACAAGGAACAATATGATCACAGAGGAAACAGGTTTCTTTAGCAGGGGAGGCAATATACCCAGCATAGGCTCTGCGCCATCAGTATCAGAGGCTGCCTTTCTCCTCTCAGATCAGACGAGTTATCCGGATCATCCTTTCACAATACACAACAAGGTGCATGTCATCCGATGGCTCGGCAAACAGGGCATCAAACAGGACGCCTTTGACAACGAAAAGAAGCGCTACGAGCAGATGCTCTCCCTATCAAAGGAACGACTGGTATCAGACCGTTGGATCCAGACCCTTAGAGACAAGGCATCAATAAAGATAGTAACTCCCTTGAGCGAGCTATAGGGCATCAGGTACCTGTTCTTTATCTGGCATTGATAATCAGAACCGCATACACCCCTGCATACCCCATCCCTCCAGCAGGCCGTAGACATAGGCACCATACTGCCTTTAAACCTGTCTCCCTTGCCTGGCGGGCCGGACCCTGACACGCATCAATCATCAGGCCGTCCATGTGCATGTGGAAAGGAGCTCAGGTCCACATCAGCGGCCTTGAGATGAGGATCGTCCAAATAAGCCCGCTGCGATGCTTGCGCAGGATAGGATTATCGTTTATTATATAATTCGGGTGACTACTCACGTAGTCAGCCCGAAGCTGTTTAGACTGAAGGCAGAAGGGCAACAATCATCATTCATAACAAAACAACCTGTCGAGACATCACCTCCTCCTTCCGAGGGGGTGGGGTCGCACATGTTTCTCCCTTCAGTCTATCCACCTTCAGCCTTTATGCCTGAATAGTTACGAAAATCGTATGAATGCAACACATAAAGTCCTATTTATTCTCATCCTCACCATTCTCCTCTGTCTCCCCCTCTCCGATTCAGCATATTGTCTTTCAATGCCGGGAGACACGGAGAGCTATCGGCAACTCAGACACACGATGGTTGAATCTCAGCTCGTGGCCCGAGGCGTAAAGGATGGGCTGGTCCTCAAGGCAATGCGGGATGTCCCGCGGCATCTCTTTGTGCCCGAGCGGAGCAGGGGCTCCGCTTACCAGGATCATCCCCTGGGCATCGGGTATGGGCAAACCATCTCCCAACCCTATATCGTTGCCCTGATGACAGAGCTTCTCAAGCCGAAAGAGGATCAGGCAGCCCTTGAGGTAGGAACCGGATCCGGGTATCAGGCAGCAATACTAAGCCGAATAACAAAAGAGGTATACACCATAGAAATTATCCCCGCTCTCGGCGCCTCTGCCGAAAAGCGAATAACTGAAATCGGCTATAACAATATACACGTAAAGATCGCCGACGGCTACTTCGGATGGAAAGAACATGCCCCCTTTGACTGCGTTATCGTCACTGCCGCCTCGGATCACGTTCCGCCTCCTTTGATCACGCAGCTCAAAAACGGGGGCAGGATGGTCATTCCCGTGGGGCACCCCTTCCAGGTGCAGCACCTCATGCTGGTTACAAAATCCATGGAGGGCGAGATTCAGATGAGAAATATCCTGCCCGTGAGGTTTGTCCCTTTTATCAGAGAATGGAAATAATCCGAACACCTCAGTGAGAGGAATCGTGCCGGCCTTTCTTGCCCTTGTCTGCATCTCAGCCAGCTCCCTGGCATACGAGCTCACCTTGATGCGGCTCTTTAGCATCGTCCAATGGTACCATCTCGCCTATATGGTGATCAGCATCGCCCTTCTGGGCTTTGCCGCAAGCGGCACCCTGCTGGCAGTGGTGCAACGATCGAAAAAAGGCTCCCTAGAAGATGAAGACTACGTGCGGCTCCTCTCACTTATCTCCTTCATCCTCTCGATCTTTATCGTGGTGAGCTTCTCCCTGGCCCAGATGCTGCCCTTCAACCCCTTTGAGCTCGTCTGGCACAAGAAGCAGTATGGGTATCTGGCGGGATACTACACGCTCTTCTTTATTCCCTTTTTGTTAGCGGGGTGCTTTATCGGATTGAATTTCATGCGCTTCAAGCGGAACGTCGCCCGTGTGTATTTCTATAATCTCACGGGCTCGGGCGCAGGAGTGGCAATAGCCTTCCTCTCCTTTTCCGTGGTAGCGCCGGAGAAGTTGCTCATCATCTGCGGTATCCTCGCCTTTCTTGGGTTTTCCTTCTCCGCCATCACAAAGACGGCCTCAAAGACCTATCTGGTCCTCTTTGTGACAGGCGCTTTCTTTCTCCTCGCATGCCTGCTCGCAGGTGGACCTCCTCTTCGGGTCTCTCCCTACAAAGGGATCAGTAAGGCCTTGCATCTTCCCGGAGCTACGCTGGAATACGAGCTTTTCTCCCCTCTTGGATTGGTGCAGGTTGTGGACGCACCCTCGCTTCGCTCTGCGCCGGGCTTGAGTCTTACCTGCACCCAGACTCCACCTCCACAGAAGGAACTGTTCGTAGACGGAAACCCCTATGACACGGTAACAAACTTCATGGGTGCTATGGAAAACCTGGCGTTCCTCGATTATAGCACCTGCTCTCTTCCCTTTCACGCCTTCTCGCCGAAACAGGTATTGATCCTAAATCCGGGAGGCGGGACCCAACTCCTGGCCGCCCTCTATCACGGCGCCGATCACATCCAGGTCGTTGAGCCCATTCCCGGCATCGTCAAGCTTCTGCAGGGCCCCCTGAAATCTTTCTCCCAGGGTATATACTATCAGCACCCGAGAATCCGAGTGGAAGCAGATTCGCCCAGAGGATTTATCTCGAGAGATGCCTCCTCCTATGATCTCATAGATCTGGGACTCATCGGGAGTTGGGGTGGCGTGGGCAGCGGAATCTACGCCACCGGCGAGAACTACGTTTACACGAGGGAGGCCTTCGAAGCATATTTTGAACACCTGGAAGCCCAGGGCATGCTCAGCGCCTCAGCCTGGTTAAGCAGCCCTCCCCGCACCTTTCTGAAACTCCTCACCCTGGCGCTTGAGACCCTTAAGAACGCAGCAATGGAGGATACCTCTCGTTCCATGGTGGCAATCCGGAGTTGGGCAACCGGAACCGTGCTCATAAAGAACAGGGGATTTACCCCCTCGGAGATTGCACGGATAAAGGATTTCTGCCGGCAACGGGCCTTTGATCTGGTATATTACCCTGGTATTGACCGCTCAGAGGTCAACCGCTTCAGCATACTCGATAGCCCAATCTATTTTGAGACGGTATCCCGGCTCCTCGATACCGGCTTTAAGGATGAGCTCTATGGGAGGTATATGTTCAATATCCGGCCTCCCACCGATGATAAACCGTATTTCTTTCACTTCTTCAGGGTAGCCGCCCTTCCCTTCCTTGCCAGGACCCTGGGAAAAGAATGGATCCCCTTTCTGGAGTGGGGCTACGTGATCCTGTGGGCAACGCTTGCCCAGGCACTCATAGGAGCTCCGATCCTCATGTTCCTTCCCCTTGTTTTTTTCGGCAGGCAGGCAAAGACGGCAGCTCCCTTCTCAAGGCCGAGGATGGTGCTTTACTTCAGCATGCTCGGCCTAGCCTTTATGTTCATAGAGATGGGCTATATCCAGAAATTCATCATGGTCATGGCACATCCCATGGTGTCCCTTGCCCTGGTTCTATGCATCATACTCATCTTCTCCGGTATGGGGAGCCTCGTGAGCGCCAGGATAGGAAAGGGCAAGCGGTGGATCCCCTTCGCCGCACTCATCTTCCTATCCCTCGCCTCTCTTGTGCTCCTCGATGGGATCCTGGAGACCCTTCTGCCCTGCCCTCTCATTGTCAAATGCCTGGCAGCGGTGATCCTGCTCGGACCCCTTGCGTTCTTTATGGGAATGCCCTTCCCCCTTGGTCTCCAGCTGGTCTCAGACACCCAGAGCAGCTACATCCCGTGGGTATGGGGGGTGAACGGCGTGGCCTCGGTGATCGCCCCTGTACTGGGAAGCGTTTTGAGCGTGTGCCTGGGGTTTCGCATGCTGATGGTTTTCTCAGCGCTGCTCTACTGCCTTGCAGGATGGATGCTGCAATGCCAAGATTTTGAGCTATGAAAACGTCTAATGTCTGAACCACAGATATTCTTGACAATCCTGTGAATATATAGTATAAATCCTGCCGCAAGTTTGGATTGATAGTTTTGGGGAAGAGAAACCATCGATACCACGAACCTTGGTAGCGCGGTTTTTTGTAGTGTTTCCATTCTGCCAAAGCGTTCATCCCGGCTGTGCAGAAAACTTTAGAAAGGAGGAAGACGCAATGGCAGAAGGAACCGTAAAGTGGTTCAGCGAGAAAAAGGGTTATGGCTTTATTGAGCAGGATGACGGCGAGGATATTTTCGTGCATCACACAGGTATCAACGGGGCCGGGTTTAAAACCCTGAATGAAGGCCAGAGAGTT
>CAYPNL010000088.1:0-18789 GCA_964412045.1 uncultured Desulfobacteraceae bacterium | reverse complement strand
CTCTCACCCCGCATATCCTCTTACGAACCGGTAAAGGAGGTGAAGGCCGTTGATCCGCTGACCGTTCGCATCACCTATAAACGCCTCTACTCCTTGGCCTTGAGCACGTGGACCATGGGCATCCTTCCCGAGCACCTCCTCAATAACGAGGCCTTACGGAAAGAGGCGATCGCAATTGGGAAGGACCCGGAAACATTTTCCATGAGGCAGAGCGGCTTCAATCGGAATCCTGTCGGGTGCGGCCCCTTTGTGTTCAGGGAATGGAAATCAGATCAGTATATCACCCTGGATCGCTTCGAGGGGTATTGGGAAGGCCCTCCCAACTATAAACGCTATATCTACCGGATCATCCCTGATCTCCTTACCCAGGAGATGGAGTTCTATGCGGGAACTGTGGACAGCTACGGCGTGCAGCCCCACCAGGTAGAGCGCCTCGAGGACGACCCCCGGTACCAGAGTTTCTCAGGGCCATCCTTCGGATACACCTACATCGGCTATAACATGCGGCGAAGGCCATTCGATGATCGCAGGGTACGAACAGCCCTGAGTATGGCCATCGATGTGGATAAGATCATCAAATACGTGCTCTATGGGCAGGGCGAGCGAATAACGGGCCCCTTTGTGAATCAGACCGATTATTACAATCACTGTATCAAGCCGGTACCGTATGATCCGGAAGGGGCACTGAGGCTGCTTGAGGAAGCAGGCTGGAAACGCAATAAGGAAGGCTGGCTGGAAAAGGACGGAAAACGATTTCAATTTACCCTCATCACCAACAGCGGCAACGATCTCAGGAAGGCGATCCTTTCCGTTGCGCAGGATGGATGGAGACAGATCGGCATTGATGTGCGCACCGATCTCCTGGAGTGGGCCGTGTTTATCCAGGAACGCGTGAATAAGACGGATTTCGACGCCCTGATTTTGGGATGGAGCATGGGAATCGAGCCGGATCTCTATGAGATATTTCACTCAACCCAGACAAATCCCTATCAGCTCAATTTTGTGGGCTTTAGAAATGAAGAGGCAGACGATCTTATCATCAAGATCAGACGGGAATACGACCACGAAAAACAGGTGGAGTACTGCCACAGGCTTCACGAGATCATCGCGGCCGAGCAGCCCTATACATTCCTGTACGTGTCCCAGTGGACAGCGGTGCTGGATAAGAGAATCGTGATAAAGGAGACCGATCCCGAGGGCACGGTGGTCTATAAAAAGATTATGCCCACCAAGACCGGCACCTATACGTTTCACTTCAACAGGTGGATCAAACTCCCTGTTGTCCCGAACTTTGCGCTGGAGGGATGACTATGGTATCGTTCATCGTCAGAAGCATCGTACAGAAGATCGTGACCCTGTTTTTCGTCTCGGTGGTTTCCTTTTTGATCATCCACCTGGCCCCTGGCGAGCCGAGCCAGGTGGATCCCTTGAACCCCAAATTCACCCCCGAGATGGTGGAGCGCTTTCGACAGGAGTTCCACCTCGATAAACCCCTCCATATCCAGTACCTGTACTTCTACCGCGACCTTTTCACCGGGAAAACCACCTCCTGGAAGGACAACCAGTCGGTGCTTATCAAGATCTGGGAACGGTTCTTGAACTCCCTTCCTCTTTTTATCGTAGGTACCATCCTCACCTGGACCTTATCCTTTCCCATCGGTATCAGATCGGCCCTGTTCAGGGGAGGGGCCTATGATCGAGGCGCTACCTTCTTCTCGTACCTGTTGATTTCCATCCCCGGATTCTTCTTTGCCTATGTCCTGATCATCTTCGTGGTGACCAGATTCCAGGTTCCGGTAATCGGCATGCAGACCTTTGGCCTCGGGTCCGCCTCGTTGGCCACTGTTATCATGGACAGAATCTGGCATCTGCTGATTCCATCCGTGCTGGGAGCTACCGGCGGGATTGCGGTGCTTTCACGGTATGTGCGGAGCCAGATGCTGGAGGTCGAGGGGCAGGATTATGTCAGAACGGCCAAGGCCAAGGGCCTCACACCGGAGCAGGTTCATTACAAACACGCCCTTCGTAATGCACTGCTGCCCTTTGTGACCATGTTCGGCCTGATCCTGCCGGGCCTCATCGGGGGATCCGTGATTATTGAGTCCATCTTCTCCTGGCCGGGCATGGGAAGGATGGCATATGAGGCTATTTTGGCCCGGGACTATCCGATTATCCTCACGGTGAACTTTATCTCTGCGGTGCTGGTGCTGGCCGGAACCTTTATCTCTGATGTGCTCTATATGGTAGTGGACCCGAGGATACGTTTGTGATGGACATGAAAAAGGTGAATACCCACGAAGGGTTGGAGATGGAAGGGCCTCTTGCGAGTCCTCGGAAAGCCCGTTTAGAGGAGTCTTGGAGCCTTCTCAGGAGAAACAAGATGGCCTTTACGGGGCTTCTCATCTTTGTGCTGTTTTTCCTGACAGCCTTTGCCGGTCTCGTGCTTACCTCCGGCACCGAGCCCTACTTCGATCCCTCGATGGTACGGCTTCAGGAGAAACTACGCTCGCCGCTGGCCAAACCGAATATCGAGTCCCTGCGACCCGAGGAAATCCCCAGATTGGGAATCTATCTTTTCGGGACCGATGATCTGGGAAGGGATGTCTTCTTCAGGATGCTCCAGGGTGCTTGGGTATCCCTCACGGTGGGCTTCGTCGCCGTGGGGATAGCGGTGCTTATAGGGATATTTCTGGGTGGCATAGCCGGCTATTTTGGGCAGAGCTCTATCAGCATCGAGCACGTCCTGAAGGCCCTGCTCCTGTTCATGGGAACGGCCTTGCTCTTTACGCGGCACAGCTATCCTGGGATTGCCCTTCTCATCATGGGCGTTGGATGGATTATCTACCCACTGATGCACACGCAGGCATCAAAAAAAGGGTATATGCCGTTATGGATGCGCGTGCTTCATAGAAAAGCCATTCTCATTGATACCCTCATTATGAGGTCGGTGGATATCATGCTCTGTTTCCCGAGCTTCTTTCTTATCCTTACCGTCGTGGCCCTTCTTCCTGCGAGCATCTATAACATCATGATCGTCATCGGGCTCACGAGCTGGATGGGCACCACCCGTTTCGTCCGTGCCGAGTTCCTCTCCCTGAGGGAACAGGAGTTCGTGACCGCGGCACGGGCACTTGGCCTCAGCAACCTTCGTATTATCTTTCGCCACATGATGCCCAATGCCATTGCACCGGTGCTGGTATCAGCCACCATAGGAATCGCCACGGCCATCTTGACAGAGGCGGGGTTAAGCTTCCTCGGGTTCGGTGTTCCGCCGCCCCACGCCACCTGGGGGAACATCCTCTCCGATGGAAAGCGGTTTATCTTTGATGCGCCTTGGCTTACCTTTGTGCCGGGTTTTGCCATCCTGATCGTGGTGCTGTCCTTTAATCTCTTCGGCGAGGGACTGCGGGATATCGTGAATCCCAAACTGAGAGAAAGACATTGATTACAAGAGTGAGCTAACGTGAACTAAAATGACTAAAGTGCCTAAAATGTCTATTAAACCCAACAGCTCGAACAGGATGGATAATAAGGAATTTGCAAAGAAGCTTGAAAAAAGGACAAAGATATTTTCTGTCCTTATTAGGTAAAAGGAAATAGCGAGAGGGTTGTTTTGAATCGCAAAATAATTTTTCAGTACTAACTTTAGGCACTTTAGGCACCTTAGATCACTTTAGGCACTTTTTATGGATACTATCCTTCTCTCTGTTCATAACCTGGCGGTCTATTTCCAGCTTGACGGAACCGTATCCCGGGCCGTAGACGGGGTGAGTTTCGATATCAAGAAGGGAGAGACGGTCTGCCTCGTGGGGGAATCAGGTTGTGGAAAAAGCGTCTCTGTGCTCGCTATACTCGGCATCATCCCTCAACCCCCTGGCAGAATCATGGACGGTCGGATACTCTTCAACGGCCGGAACCTTCTGGATCTAGACGAGGGGGGGATGCAGGAGATCCGGGGAAATCACATCGCCATGGTCTTCCAGGAGCCCATGACATCCCTTAATCCGGTGTTTAGGATCGGCGATCAGATAAAGGAGGCTATCTTGGTCCATGAAAGGGTGGACAAAGGGGAATTGAACCGACGATGTCTCCAGGTGCTCAAGGACGTGGGCATTCCATCGCCGGAAGAACGCCTGAATGATTATCCCCATCAACTCAGCGGGGGCCAGAGGCAGCGGGTTATGATTGCCATGTCCTTGGCATGCAACCCTGAGCTCGTGATCGCCGATGAGCCGACCACGGCCCTTGACGTTACCATACAGGCCCAGATCCTAAACCTCTTCGGAGAGCTACAGCGGAAACGAGGTATGTCGCTGCTTTACATAACCCACGATCTGGGTGTGGTGGCCAACATTGCCGAACGCATCTATGTTATGTACGCGGGCATCATAGCGGAGCAGGGAGAGGTGAGGGATATTTTCCACAACCCCAGGCACCCCTATACCCAGGGCCTTCTCGCGTCCCTGCCTCATCCAAAAAAACGAGGCCTTGCGCTCAACAGCATCCCGGGTACGGTCCCTGATCCCGCCTTTAAGCCGAGCGGTTGCCCCTTTCACCCCAGGTGCAGCTTCGCCATCGATTCGTGCCGGCTCCGGTTTCCTGACCTGTGCGACTACGGCGCCGGTCACTTGAGTCGCTGCCCGGTGCTTTACGAGAAAAGAGCGGATCTATGATGATAATCACCTTGACTTTTCAACGCAAAAAAGAGATTCAACGGCTGCATCCTTTTTCAGGGCTCTTAAAAGCCCGAGGTTTTTCGTGATCCTTGAATCAGACACCAAGCCAGGTAGGTGAGGTTTGCCCATGGTAGTGATAACGTGCCCCCAGTGCAATTACTCAAGGAGCATTTCTGTCGACAGGATCCCCCCGAGGACTCGGTGGGTACGGTGCCCACGGTGCGGAACCAGGTTTGAGTTCGTGAGGAGTGAGCATGAGCACGAAGGCAAACAGGGCGTTGCCATACCCTGGGAACGACGTGCGCAACTTGGACTGTGGCAAGGATTGATACGGACGATGAGGGGGGTGCTCTTTTCGCCCAAGAGAACCTTTTCCTCCATGCCGGTAACCGGTGGATGGAGAGAACCCCTGGCCTTCGGACTCCTGGCAGGCTCTATAGGCAGTATGTTCACCGTTTTCTGGGAGTTTATGGCGGAATCGATGGGATTTCTCAAACCCTTGTGGGGCGTTTCCACCTCAATAAGCTCGCCCCTTGTCTTCCTGCTCCTCATGTTCCTTTCGCCGCTCTTTGTAGCGGTTTATATTTTCATCTCCAGCGTCATTATTCATATCTTACTGCTCCTGGTTCGAGGAGGCACGAACGGATTTCAAGCCACCCTGAGGGTGGTTTCCTATTCGCAGGCGACTGGGGCATGGAATGTTATACCGCTCTTAGGAGGCGCCATAGGATGGGTGTGGAGCTCTATCGTGTATATCATTGGGCTAAAGGAGGCACAGGAGACAAGCTATGCCAGAGTGATCCTCGCCTTTTTTATCCCGTTTGCCTTCCTTATCGTGCTTATAGGGGGTCTTTTGATCTTTTTTATGCGTTTTGTTCATATATGAAATGGTGCATTGACACTCATGCCGCACATAGAATACGAAAAAGTCCTGAACGAGACCCAGTTTTCAGCGGTCACAGCCCCGGACGGACCTATACTCGTGATCGCAGGGGCTGGAAGCGGTAAGACGAGGATACTGGTCTATCGTGTTGCCTGGCTTGTTGAGGGGGGTGCGTCGCCTCACGAGATACTGCTGCTCACCTTTACCAGAAAGGCGGCCAGGGAGATGCTGGATAGGGCTGCGAGCCTGTCGGATCAGAGGTGCCGCGAGGTTTCCGGTGGAACCTTTCACTCCCTCGCCCGGCATGTGTTACGGCAGGAGGCACAACGGATCGGCTTTACATCCAGCTTTACGATTATGGATAGATCGGACATGGAGGAGGCAGCCCGCGCCCTTATGCCCGAGGTCAATGGGGAGAAGGGCCCTATTCGTTTGCCGAAGAGCGCGACCATCTCGACGATCCTGAGCAAGGCTGCCAATATGGAGAGGGGTGTGGCCGAGATCATGGAAGAGGAATATCCTCAATTCCTGCCGGTTCTGCCCCGGATAGAGCGCCTGCAGGCCATCTACCAGGAGTATAAGAGGAAGAACAACCTTATGGACTACGACGATCTCATCGTCTATTTAAGACGCCTTCTTGAACAGGACGAGGAGATCAGGACCGCGTTAGGCGCGAGATACCGGTACATCATGGTCGATGAATATCAGGACACCAATACGATCCAGGCTGATATAGTCCGCTATCTCGGATCGCTTCACGGAAACGTGATGGTAGTGGGCGATGATTCTCAATCGATCTATTCTTTTAGGGGGGCGAACTTCAGGAACATGTTCGAGTTTCCTGTTCACTTCCCGGAAGCGAGGATCATAAAGCTGGAGGAGAACTACCGATCTACCCAGCCCATCCTTACTATGACCAATGCGCTCATGGCTCAGGCAAAGGAGAAGTACACCAAGTGCCTCTATACCAGGAGGAAGGGAAGCCAGATGCCTCTGAGCGTCAACGCCGGAACCGAGCGTGACCAGGCAGTATATGTGGGCAGGTCTATAGAGGCTCTGTTGGATGAGGGCAGAAAGCTGAGGGATATCGCGGTCCTCTTTAGGGCAAGCTACCATTCCTTTGAGCTGGAACTCGAACTTGCACGCCGCAACATCCCGTTTGTCAAATATGGGGGATTCAAATTTATCGAGTCCGCTCACATCAAGGACCTTCTGGCCCATCTGAGGGTAATCGTTAACAAGGCGGATATCCTGAGTTGGGGTAGGCTTTTGCGGTTGCTGAAGAACATTGGTCCCGGGAAAAGCCAGGCAATAATCGATTGGATGAGGAGCAACAGGGCATTATCATTCAGGGTAAATGAATGGCCGGGGAGCGGCAAGGAAAAGGAAGGGCTTGATTCATTGGCCATGCTTTTGGGCGCCCTTTCTGTGCCGAGGCTCACGCCTGAGACAGCGGTGGAGTTAGCGCTCGAGTACTATGTGCCTTTTTTAAAGGAGCGGTTTGATGATTACCCAAGAAGGCAACAGGAGCTCGAACAGTTAATCGCCATGGCACGAAGGCATAAGACGCTGAGGTCCTTTTTAGACGACCTATCCCTTGAACCGCCGGCAAGCCCGATAGATGTGAGGCCCCTGGATAGAGCCGATTACCTAACACTGTCTACGATACACTCGGCAAAAGGTCTTGAGTGGGAGACAGTTTTTATCATATGGCTTGTGGATGGACGATTTCCCTCTGCCAAATCCTTTGCCCATATGGAAAGCCTTGAGGAAGAGCTCAGGCTGCTCTATGTAGCAGCTACGCGTGCAAAGGATAAGCTCATCATGGCCTATCCGGGACAGGAGCTCATGCTGCATTCCGGTGGATTGAGAGGGAATTGCCAGGGGGGGGCTTCATCGTTTATACGCACCTTACCCCCCGATGTGATTGAGCACCGATCCTTTCTGCCTTCTTCCCTGTCCCCTGATGATGAGCAGCTAAGGGCACAGATCCTCGCTCGATCCGCGGGACCAGCCAGGGAGAGATCGACAGGGCTCAAGCCTGGTGACAGGGTGAACCATCCTGCCTTTGGTGTGGGGGTGATCGCAAGATTTATGGGCGAGGACAAGGTGGAAGTGATCTTCAGGGATAAGGGAGTCAAGTTGCTCCATCTCGGCTATACCAGCCTGGACAGGCTATAATTCCCTGCGTTTTGAAGGCTATATAGTCGGCTGGATATCCGGGATAGGATGAAGGAGATTGAAACATCTCCAGTTCCTCCACCATATCAAAGAGCGGATCCGGTTAACAGCTCAAATCCATACCCTAAGATTATTATGGAGATTACTGAACTACACCCCTTGGTTATTGAGTAATCGAGTATCCTATGAGTTTTTTATCAGGGTTTATAGCAATAATAGGACCGCCAAATAGCGGTAAATCTACGCTCCTTAATCAACTGCTCGGAAGGAAGATTGCCATTACCTCGCCTAAGCCCCAGACCACCAGGAACCGGATTGTGGGGATTTATCACGGAGATGATCACCAGATGGTATTTATAGATACACCCGGCATTCATCAACCACGATCGCCGCTCCATAAAAGCATGGTAAGCTCGGCAAAGGCGAGCCTCAAAGAGGTGGATATTATACTACTCGTAGCTGAGCCGAAGGACAACGCCTATGATAGTGAGATGAAGGCTGTATTGGAGCTTCTCAACAAGTTGGAAAAGCCGGCACTGCTGGCGTTGAACAAGGTTGACCTGATAAAAAAGGAAACCCTGCTTCCCCTCATAGCCTCATATAGCAAGCTTCACTGTTTTGATGCCGTCATACCCATATCCGCGCTTTATTGCGATGGGCTGGAGACATTGCGAGAGGAGTTAAAAAAAAGGCTATGCCCAGGCCCACAATACTTTCCCCCTGATATGATCACCGATAAATCCGAGGAATTTCTTATTGCAGAGATTATACGGGAGAAGATCTACTATGAGACGAGACGGGAGCTCCCCTATTCATCAGCAGTCGTGGTGGAGGCATTGGATGAAGATCGGGAGAGGAATTTGCTCAAGGTCAGAGCCGTTATCTATGTGGAAAAGCACTCCCAGAAAGGAATCATTATAGGGAAAAGCGGGGAGATGATAAAGAGGATCGGAAGCAAGGCGAGGATGGAGGTGGAGAGGCTTTTCTCCGTTAAGGTCTATATAGATCTCTTCGTGAAGGTGGAGAAGAAGTGGAGCGGCGACTCAAGGGCATTACGAAGACTCGGATACTAACAAAAAAACCGGCTGGTTATGAACAGCCGGTTTTTTAGGAGAAAAGAGCTTTTTTTAGAATAACACTTGCAAGATAATTGCCAAATGTATTAAATTTTTGATTATAAGTTATAACTTATTGAAATATATCATAATTTTTTATTATCGACGATCATAGCAAAAGATCCCTGTAAGGCTATTTTGTTAATACTTTTTAACTCTTTTCATCCGGATACAAGCCATTTATCGTATAACTTATTGAAATACCATTGCTATCATTTGTTAAAAATTTTCAACATTCAACTCCGCAGAGCGTATTTCTTCATCTTATAGTGCATGACATGGCGGCTGATGCCGAGCATTTCTGCTGCCTTGGACTGGACGTTATTCGAGGCCTTGAGGGCTCTTTGGATAAGTTGCCCCTCAATGCGCTCCAGGGCCTCATTTAGATTGAGGTTCTGCGGCACAATCCTATCGAGCTCTATTTTCCCTTCTTCTTTTTTCATCAGATAATCAGGGAGATCGTCCAAGGTGATGTGCGCACTAGAACTCATTACCAAGGCACTTTCGATAACATTCTCAAGTTCCCTGACATTGCCGGGCCAGGAATGGCTGTAAAGGGCCTTCCAGGCCTCGGGAGCCAACTCTATATCCCGTCTGTTCGATTGCCGGTATTTCTCGATAAAGTGGGCTACCAGCAGGGGGATATCCTCGATTCTTTCCTGGAGAGTGGGCACCTCTATTTGAATGACATTGAGGCGATAGAAAAGGTCTTCCCTAAATACGCCTTTTTCCACGTCTTGTTTCAGGTTTCGGTTTGATGCTGCCACGATTCGGACGTCCACCTGAATAGCCCTCGTCCCTCCCACCCTCTCAAATTCCATTTCCTGCAGCACCCTCAGAAGCTTCACCTGTAATGAGGTAGACATCTCGCCAACCTCATCAAGAAAGAATGTTCCTCCATCTGCCAGCTCAAATCTCCCCTTTTTCATGGTAACGGCTCCGGTAAAGGCTCCCCTCTCATGACCAAACAGTTCGCTCTCCAACAGGGTTTCGGTTAATGCACCGCAATTTATCGAGACAAAGGGCATGTTTTTCCTCGGGCTGTTAAAGTGAATTGCCTTAGCGATGAGCTCCTTTCCAGTGCCGGATGGGCCTGTGATCATGATTGAGGCCTTGGATTGGGAGACCTTTTCGATCATTTCGTATATCTTGATCATCTCCTTACTCTTGCCGATGATAGTGCCATACCTATAGCGATCCCTGAGGGCCTCACTGAGACGGCGGTTTTCCTTCTTCAGCCGATAGAGTTCCAAGGCCTTCTTAACCGTTTGTTTTAGTTCCTCATTTCGAAAGGGCTTGGTGATGTAATCATAGGCCCTCTTTTTCATGGCCTCTACTGCCATTTCTATAGTGCCGTAAGCCGTCATGATGATAACCGGCACCTCGGGATCGATTTTTTTAACCTCATCCAAGAGCTCGATCCCGTCCATTTTGGGCATTTTCATATCGGTGATCACTAAATCAAAATCCGTCTCCTTAATGAGACGGAGGGCATTGATGGGATTGTGCTCGGTAATTACCTCATAGCCCTCAGGGGCAAGAAGGGCCTCGAGAATTACGAGGTAGTTCTTCTCATCATCGACGATTAAGATAGTTTCCATATTGCTTTATCTGATACGTGAGAAATCGCTAGGTCTCATGTGTTGCTTGAAAATTGGGCACTCCACCGGGTATGTATTCTGCTCTGTCTTGCCTTTTGGGCACCTCAACGAAAACCCTCGTACCGACTCCTTCCTCGCTTTCAATCCAGACCTTCCCTTTGTGTGCCTCGATTATCTTTGTCACAATAGCCAGCCCGAGGCCGCTTCCTCTCTCCTTGGTGGTAAAGAACGGATTACATACCTTTCCCAGGTTTTCAGGGCCTATTCCCACTCCCGTATCCCGGATTGCAACCCGATAGAGCGCTTTCTCCTCCTTTACCTCAACGCTCAATGTCCCGCCGTCCTTTATGGATTGTATGGCATTGATAAAGATATTGAGGAATGCCCTATAAAGCTGATCGGGGTCTGCCTCGATGGCAAAGGAGTCGGCATCAAGGTTGCCACGGTCGGCAACGATGCCCTTTTTATCTAATTCGGATTTCAGAAAGGCGAGATTCCGCTGGATAATGTCCTCGAGGTGACAATCCTGGAAGTTCGGCTTCTGGGGCCTCGCGAAGTCGAGGAATTCCGTTACCACATCGTTCAAACGTCCTGACTCCTCAAAAATAATAGTGGATAGCTTTGACTGTACCTCGTCTGACGATGATGCATGCGAGAGCAACTCAGCGGTACTCCGTATTATGCCGAGGGGATTTTTTATCTCATGGGAAACGCTGGCGACCATCTGACCAAGAGCAGCAAGGCGCTCCGCATGGTGCAGTTGATCCTCCAATAGTCTCTGCTCCTGTGCCCTCTTTCGAAGGGTAATCTCAGCTTTTCTTACTACCAGCAAGAGGGCTAAAAATATGAGAAACATAATGGTCAGGGACACGCCAAAGATGAGATACCTGAATTTGACGATAGATTCATATTCCCTGGTAAGGTCTTGGACCAACTCAAAGACGCCCAGTATCCCTATATAGGAATAGGGTGGTTCGGCCTTGAACGGGATGAAGGTCCTTAACTTTGCTTCCTCGGCAAAAGCCATAAACCATGTTCCGAACAATCCCGGCTCGCGCGATAGCAACTTGGAGCTATGCTTGCCCTCCAGGGCAGCGCTATATCCCATACCTCCTCTACCGGTTAATCCGATCAAGCCTTTATCCGTACTATAGGCAATCTGCCCTTTTTCTGTGTCGTATATAGTGACTGTTTCTATGCGAAACGAGTGGATCGTGGTCCTGACTATCTTATCCATGAGTTCAGCCTGCTGCTTTTCCCTCAGGCTTATCGACATTCCGTATATCTGAGTAATCGGAAGAGTGAAATAATGAAATACTTGATGATTCAAATTTTTCGCTATAAGGAGGGCATTATTTTCATACGTCTTCCTCAGGACCGCTGTGGCCCGCTGGGAAATAACCATCGTGAGTGTGAAGGTGGATATAATGAGTATCGCAAAACTCATGTAAGCGAAGAATTTGACGAGCCTGAACCGTGTTGTATCGGGTCGGGTATGTCCTACACGTTGATCCATATCATTGAAGCGTTACCCCTTCGAGGTAATTGCTGATCGCCCTGTCATAGTGCCAGGTGAGGTGAAAGACCTTCTTGGCCAACTCGAAGCGAGTCCCGAGGGTTGTACATCCGGATTCGGCTATCTCCTGTAATACCCGGGGATAATCGGATGGGTCGACGATCACGGTCACGTATTTAAAGTTCTTTGCCGCTGACCTCAGCATTGTTGGGCCTCCTATATCGATATTCTCAACGGCCTCATCAAGGGTGCAGCCTGCCTTGGACACCGTGTTTTCAAATTGATAGAGGTTAACGACGACAAGGCCTATGTCTTTTATGCTATAAGTCTTCATCATTTGGATATCCAGTTGGTTGTCTCTTCTGGCCAATAATCCACCATGTACCTTTGGGTGAAGGGTTTTAACTCTACCATCCATCATCTCCGGAAATCCGGTATACTCAGATATGTCCATGACCTGTATCCCCCCATCCCGTATCGCTTTTGCTGTGCCTCCTGTTGAGAGTATTTCTATCCCTGCTTTTTGCAAGGATCGTGCGAATTCCACAATCCCAGTCTTGTCGGTGACACTTATAAGAGCCGTTGATATTCTGTCCATACGATCTCCTCCTCTTCCTTGTTTTTAACGGGTCGCCCAGCACAGTCTCGATAGCGGAATTAGCTGAGAGCGTAAAAGGAGCATCTGATTTTGTCAAGCTAAATAAGGGCTTGCCTTTTTCGAATCTCAGTGACATGGTGCAAGGGTTCGATTGAGGGAAACAGAGCCCAAAAATACAAGGTGTGTTCCACGCTGATCTACCATTGATTGGCGCCATATTCGAGAGAGGGGAATTCATGACAAGGATATATCTCGTGAGGCACGGGCAGACGGAATGGAACAGGGAACTACGCTTCAGGGGGAGGGCCGACATTCCCCTCGATGAAAACGGTCGCAGGCAGGCGAGAGCGATCGCTGATGCACTTATGGGGAAGGACATCAGCGCGATCTATACGAGTCCCCTAAAGCGGTCCATTGAGACGGCTCGACCGGCAGCAACAGCTTTTCACCTCAACATAGTGACCTGTCAGGGACTCATCGACATCAACTATGGTGAATGGGAGGGTTTGGCCTATGACGAGGTGAGACAACGGTACGCAGATCTCTACCGTGAATGGGAAGAACGCCCAGATTCGGTAACGTTCCCAAGGGGGGAAAGCCTCGAGGAGGTCAAAAGGAGATCCTTTTCCGCATTCATGAAGGTCGTGGAAGAGAATCCAGGCAAATCCATTCTCATTATTCCGCACAGGGTGATCAATAAGGTTTTGCTGTGCGCAATGTTGGGGCTCGGCAGTGATCATTTCTGGAGCATTCAACAAGATACGGGATGCATCAATGTGATAACCTACTCTGAGAGCCGATTTGTGCTCGTGAGCATGAATGATACATGCCATTTGAGAGGGATAAGCCTGGAGACGGCTCAAGTCGATTTTTGATATGCTGTTCAATGCTCCCTGGGAGGCGGATGGGAAATACATACCAATGAACATACATACAAAACAGATAAAAAAATCCCTTGGCAAGCAACAATAGCACCTCTATCTACTTGAAATAAAGAAGGAATTTCTTACCAAACAATTATTAACCTTGAGGAGGGAATTGTAAGAAGAAATCCTGTCCTTCTCATCCATCACCTCCAACGATGACCATATTAAGCTGGACATTTCCATTGTGCTCTTGATAGGAATTGACTTCGCTCTTGATAGCCTGCACAATGTTTGGGATATCTTATGAGGGTCCGTACCAGTCTGCTTTACGCTGACGGGTTAACGAAAGGAGAGGACGATGCAAATTATCAAGGCGAAGCGTGCGTTTGTTCTTGCAATGGTTTTGTTTCTATTCATTTCCGGTTTCACCGGCCTCATGGGTTGCGTCGACTCGACTCCCACTGTGAAGAGCCCGCTCTTGCAGGGAGACGGATTTTCCTTCTCTGGCGATCTCCTCCAAAAGGTGCTGGACGGACTGCTGGACGGCGCCTCCGGCGAGATCGGGGGCAACGTGATGGGACTGATACTCAATCTCTTGGGATGGGGAGGGGGAGGCGGAGACGACCAGAAGTACCTCACCGCAATGAGCCAGAAACTGGATCAGATCGTCTCCATGCTGAATGATATTGAGAACAGTCTCGATGCCCTGATGAAACAGCTTAAAATAACCGAAGAAGAGATACTCGCAAACACTAATGATCCGACCAATGCGATTACCCAGATCAACAGCTCACATCAGGAACTGCAAGGGCTTTCAACAAACAAGGCCGGCAGCGTAGACCAGGAAACACTTGCGAATTTTACTAACAGGGCCGAAAACGTATACAACATTTATTCCCTGATCAATGCAATACATGATGCCATCATTCCACCGACCATTGCAAAATCACCGGTCTTGAATAACTTTGCTGACCTTTCCTTAAATAAGGGGAATAGCATTACGGATTCATACTTGGGGTTGGAGCAGTACTTTTCCCAGCTTCTTTATTATCAGATGGAAGGAATCAATATTATAGTTGAGACAAAGACATATAGGGCAAAAGCGGGGCTTCCACAGATTGACGGTAGGGATGCCAGTGCGTATATGAATTTTTTCACAAGCAGTATACTTCAGCCTGAAGTGGATAATTTTATGGACAATGTGTACCGCATGATATTAAGCCAGGCTAATCTTATAGATGGCAGCGGGTTTCTTCCTTCAGAGGCTGAAGATATTCTTTCAAGGGCGAACTTCTTTCGCATAAAGGCATTAAACGAAGACCACTTCGGACTTAGAGCAACATTGATAGCGACCAATCAACAGGACTTAAGTGAATATGACTCTTTCTGTTTTGCAACGACTACCAATATATGGGAACCAACAAGACAAACATATCACGCACAGGGCATATCATCTTTCGTTGCGAGTAAAACGTATGATTATTGGGAAGGCGGCATCGTGAAAGGCCGCGCGGACTACACGATCATAACCTATGATTTCGGCGATGTTCCGGAAAGCGAGTATTACACTTGCGATGGCGGATGGCCGGTTCATGTGCAGAAATTTAAGGACGACTACACGGTGCCGTCGGATGGTTCGGGAACAATCAATTATGGGCATTATACATTTGGCAAAAATGTGCCGGCCAGGACGGGCTTTGACAGCAATGCTGATTGGGTTGCAGGAACATCGCACACTAAAAACGTATCTGCCTCCGGGGGTGCCAACGTCAGGTGGATAGAATTATCCGGATCGGATAATGGAAAAAGTAATTATAACGGTGATTATGAGCTTACTGCAAGCTTTGTCGCATCTACGTCTAATCCTTTTACCGTTCACTATTCGGTGCAGGCTAACGGTTGCACACATGCAAATGTAACTTCCGCTACAGGAGACGTAACCTCTTATATCTACTACAGGACAGGGCTTTGGGATGCAACGACTGGACACGTGGTTAATCAATTCAAAACAAACCATGTTACAGCCTCATGCAGCAACTATCAGGACAGTCACAGTTGCCATGACACCAAGTGTATTGGCGACAATATTCATGGCAGTTTCTACTTCCCTGACCCGAGTCAAGGTCATACATATTATGTCTATTTCCATGTCCATGTTGACGGCGGCAGTGATGCCAGCGGCACAAGGTCTTCAAATGGCAACATGAAGCTTGACGGCATAAGCGGCAATATCTATATCACCTTTTGATTGCGGTCAGTTGTCAGCGTCGATGATATGTGTCTCCAGAACATCAGTAATCGCAGAGCCGAAGGATAAAAGAAGGGCAAGGGCTTCGATGTGAGGCGATTCTGGAGGAAGCCCAATCCAAAGATGCGGGGCGACGAATAGGAAACCCTATAAGACCTGCTGCATGGTTGGGACAAGCGGGCACATGACCGCGAAGTCTTCCATCTGCAAAAGGGATGTGCTTTATAAATCCTCCACCCTCGCATGGAAAGTTGCGTGTCTTACCTTGGGAGGTCTGCATCGTGTGTGTCGGGAAGATATGATTGAGATACTTTGGCACTGTCGGGAAACCAGGCAGAAACAGAGAACACAAACATCGGCGTGAAGCAGGGGGGATATTCAATCTGCTCGACTGCTTTTGACATAAAATTTTGAACAGAAATATTGTTACGAGCTTTTCAAATACTTCTCTACACATAGGCATGTCGGACCAGGTCACCGAATACGGATCGAAAGTGCGCATGCGTCAGACGAACAATTTTTTTTCTTGGAACCGCCACGCATTCTGCTGTAGTTAATAGGCTTCCCTTTTTTGTCTTTACATATGGGCTCAATGTTGTATTGTTTACCTCCCGTGATCCTTTAGCACCTTAAGTCTGTCTCATCCGTCACCTCCTCGGGTGACTATATAAAAACCGGACAGATTACGTGCTACAAAACCGGACATATCACGTGTTACTGACAATATTGCGTAATGAACATACTAATTGACAAAACTACTATTTATTTCTATATGTTAGATATGACAAAGTCTTAAAAAGTCTCTTTTTCGATTTTTCCGTCATTCCGGCGGAAGCCGGAATCCAGTATTTTCAATAGGTTATAGACTCCGGCTTCCGCCGGAGTGACGATCTTGGTGACTTTTTACGAGACTATAAAATATGGTGGCTTTAAAAAACAGAGAACTTGCTATAGATTCATGCGATACGTGCTCGCAGATCGTCACGGATACGGACAGTGAATTCAGTAAAGACAAGGAGATCATGGTTAAATCAGTACATCGCTCAAGGTAACGGGTTAGGGACAGATTAACGCCGTGCATGCAGGGGAGGGTGCCATGGATAAGGATGGATCAGTAAGGAGCCTTTCGGAAAAGAGAGAGCCTATTTACGGATTCTCTGGAACAGAACACCGATTGCCCCCGTGGCTGTTCCAACATCGGGAACTGGTCTATGCACTGGATAACGCCAAGACAATCAAAAGGGATGAACTCGCCAACACGATCAACTACCTGCATTTCATGGATGGATATGCCCTTGTTCATCTGGGCCATCCTAAATTCGATGAAAGCATCCTTGTCCGCGTGTATCCCGAGGCCTGCCTCGGAGAAAAACTCACCTGCAGATGGTCAGAGGGATACCCATCGGAACTCGATTTGGGGAGTTATCAGTTCCTCCATCTTATCATCGATGATGGGCAGTTAATGATCCTTGTGCCAGGTCTCCTTGAGGAGATGAATAAGAAGGCGATTACCGTTCGATTACCTGATATAAGCTATGCCACCGGGCAAAGGAGCATGAGACGATACCTTTGCCGGGATATCGATGTGGAATTGATCCAAGGCGCGTTTATTGCAAAAGGGCAATTGCTTGATTTCAACTCGAATGGATTCAGGACCAAGGTGAAGCCAGAACCATACTGTTCCTTCCATTGGTTTAATCCTGATGCGCCGGTTACTGTGGCCTTACGAGAAAACAACAAGATTCTATTTTCCGGCGCTTGCCGGTGCATTCGGCAGCAAGGGGGCCATGAACTGAGGGATATCGTGCTCGAACCAACCCAAAAGAGCATAGATCTCTTCAAAAAAAGGCCGATTCGAAATCCCCGCCAGTGCCTTACTCCCTCGCCTACGGTTATCTTTAATCACCCTTTTTTAAACAAGCAGATCCAACGTGAGGTTCTGAATATCTCAACATCAGGATTTTCCCTCTCTGAGAAGGCGGATGAGAGGGTTTTACTGCCGGGCATGATTATTCCGGAGCTGACAATCGATTTTGCCGGTTCGTTACAGATGAGGTGCACAGCACAAGTGATCTACCGCTCAGAGGAAAAGGAGAAGAATATCGGCTATGGGCTTTCCATACTGGACATGGATATCGAAACCTACACACGGCTGGCCTACCTCATCAGCAATGCACTAGAACCTCACTCGTTTATTTCGAACCAGGTGGATATGGAAGCCTTGTGGGAATTTTTCTTTGATACGGGCTTCATATACCCCACCAAATACCGCCTCATACAATCTCATCGAGAAGATTTCAAGGAAACCTACAAGAAGCTTTACCAGGAGAGCCCTGAAATTGCGCGGCATTTTACCTACCAGAGAAACGGTCACGTCTATGGTCATATTTCTATGGTAAGGGCCTATCAAAGGGCGTGGATGATCCACCACCACGCCGCCAAGGCCGTTGATAATAAGAGAAGCGGCTTCATAGTACTGAAACAGATTATGCACTACCTGAATGATATGTATCGTCTCCCTTCGGCAAAGATGGACTATATCATGTGCTATTTTCGACCAGAGAACAGGTTTCCCAACATCGTATTCGGCGGATTTGCGCGATACCTTAAGAAGCCCAGCGGCTGTTCCATGGATCTTTTCTCCTATCTTTCCTATACAAGCCTTTCCATAGGAACGCCGCTCGCAAAGGAGTGGTCTCTTGAGGAGTGTTCTCCCATGGACCTGTGGGATCTCAACCGGTCCTACACGAATAACTCAGGAGGCCTTTTCCTCGATGCCCTTGGTTTGGACCAGGAGGTATTTGATGATGAGTCCCTTGAAGCGCTCTATAGCCGACTTGGGTTTGTGCGGAAATGGAACGCATACTCCTTGAAGCATGAAGGAGCGTTGAATGCGGTTCTGATTGTGAATCAGTCGGATCTCGGCCTGAATCTATCCGAGCTTCTTAATGGGATCAAGGTGCTGGTGACAAACCCGGATGACATGCCGTGGAATGTTCTATCTACTGCCATCGCTCAGTTGATGGGCGTCTACCATACGGATAGGGTTCCGCTTATGTTCTACCCCGCTGAATACGTGAAGACCCAAAGAGTCCCCTGTGAGAA
>CAYPNL010000087.1:0-13349 GCA_964412045.1 uncultured Desulfobacteraceae bacterium | reverse complement strand
GTTTTTGAGATATGGGAATGTGGAAAACCTTTTCACTTTCCCACATTCCCATATCTTCTACTCTTACTCCAACTCACTACGCTTTCGGATAGTCCACTTTTAATTCGTTCATGACAAGAATTCATATTTTTGTTGACAACACATCTGCGGTAACCTAACGTATTTTAGTCATAAACCTAAAAAGCATTAATGCCTCCTGGGTCCATTAGCAGATACGAGAAAGCGCCACGCATCTGTCATATTGTATTCGGAAAAGAGGCTTCCACCAAAAAAACGCTTTTTTTCCGGGAGTACTCATGCAATTAGCATACGGCATCGAATCCCGGTTTTTAGCTCCCCACGGTACATGGGAGCGATTGCACAAATTCCAAGCATCGAGATGAAGCCCTCAAACGGCAAAGCACTTGTTGATATAAATATGTGTCTTGTAGTCAAGGGAGTGGAATCGTTTTAACCAGATAGATTCCATCTTGGGCTGGATCTTCGCCCAGGAACGCTCGTTATGTCGGAGGAAGTCTCCGGCTGGGAGGATACAAGTACCCATAGATTTCATGAATCAACAATAAAAAAGGAGGGGTAACCATGGAAGCAAGATGTACGAATATTGTATTTCTAGGAAAGGTAATGATATTTTTGCTCTCCCTTGCAGTGTTGTTCAGCGGGAGCGCATATGCGGCTGAAAAGCCGATTGTCTTCGGCGTGCCCACCGCTCTCGGCTCGATCGAGGGTAGGGATGGATGGATGGCCATCCAGATGGCGGTTGAGGAAATTAATGCCGAGGGAGGCGTGCTGGTGGGCGGCAAGAAGCACCCGCTAGAGGCTTACTCCATCGACACCAGAGAACATGAGCCCGGCATCCCGGTACATGATGCCCTGACTGCAGTCGAGAAGCTCATTTTGGAGAAAAAACCTCACGCCATCGTGCTCGGTAATTTTCGCTCCGAGGTATTGCTGGCCTCAATGGACCTTATCTCCAAATATAAACTCCCCTACATCTGTTCTATTGCCATGACCCCCGCATATCAAAAAAAGATAGTCGAGGGATATGATAAATATAAGTACTGTTTCAGAAACTGTCTCAATGCAATTTACTTGGTAAAATATTTGCAGGGCACCATGGGATTTCTTTCGAAGGAGTTCGGTTTCAATAAGGCCTATATTATAGTACAGGATACGCTGTGGGCTCAGGCAACAGGTAAGGGCCTGAAGGCATGGTTCGAGAAAAATAACTGGGAGGTCGGTGGATTCGACGCCTACCCCTTAGGCGCAAGTGACTTCTCCTCTTCCCTTATCAAGGTACAGGCAAAGAAATCACAGGTGATCATGCCCATATTCGATATGCCTCAGAGCGGTACCCTGCTCAAACAAGCTCATGCTATGAAAATCCCTGCGCTGCTGTGCGGCTTTATCAGCCCCGTTGCCCCAGCCAATGCCTGGGAGGTCTTCGAAGGGGAAGTCGAAGGGATGGTGAATTTCGTCTTCGAGATTGGCCCTATTCCAGTAAAAGCGGTGCCTAAATCGGTGGAATTTAATAAAAACTTCGGCAAAAGATGGGGTGAGAAGTCCAGGATGCAGCTCTCTGGGCATGGGCCAGGCCCAAGTTATGACGCAGTTTACACCATGGCCGATGCCATCACCAGAGCCGGAAGTCTTGATCCGGATACAATCGTGGATGCACTTGAAAAAACGGATATAAATGGAGTCATCGGAAGGATTAAGTTCGCCAAGGATCATCAAGCGGTCTTCGGGGTCGACCCTAATGAGGCTGCGTTGGGAGCTGCGTTTCAGTGGAGAAAACCAGGCATAAGGGTACCAGTCTTCCCCGAGCTGGTAGCAGAGGATAAAATTCAACTTCCTCCTTATATGAAATAGGCAATAGGCCTCATCCTCACAATGGTGAACCCATCAGCGGAGATTGCTCCTATTCTATAGGTAGATGATGATAAGCGCCATTTTTATATACGGCCTGGTAAACAGCGTGATTTTGGCCTTAATCGCCATAGGTTTTAGCCTCACCTTTGGCATCAGCGGTGTAGCGAACTTCGCCTATGGCGGCTTCTATCTTCTCAGCGGATACCTGGCATGGATGCTTCTGAAGCTTCTCGGGCTGCCCTTTGCGCTGGCTGTATTCATTACAATCTTCGTAGTCGGGTTTCTCGGGTTTCTCATGTACTGGACAATCCTTCTGCGGGTCAGAGGTATCGTGCTTTCCGAGGTAATCGCTACCTTTGCCCTGGGAGTCGGCATACTCGAGTTTTTCCGCTGGAAAGGCTTCGTTACCTACGAGTTTACCCTCCCCTACTTTAAAAAAGGTATGGTGTTTATCGCAGGGGTGCCGGTAGACTATCAACGCCTTTGTATCATCGGAATTGGGTTAGCCTTAGTTCTAGTACTTTATGTTTTCACTCATCACACGAGGATTGGGTGGTCTTTCAGGGGCATAGCACAGAACGAGCGTACCGCTATTTCCTTGGGAATAGAATCGGATTGGACAGCAGCGCTCAGCCTTGCTCTTGGTTGTTCCCTGAGCGCCGTCGCTGCCATTGCGATTCTTCCCCTGGGAATCATCTCTATAAATATGGGTTACGACGTTCTACTGATTGCAGTAGCAGTGGGCATCGTGGGTGGTCTCGAAAGCGTTCTGGGAATCCTCGTGGCGAGCCTCATCCTTGGATACGCCCAGATCATTACGAGCATGTATCTCTCGGCAGAATGGATGATGGTGGTATATCTAGCCGCAATCGTAGTGGTACTGGTAATAAAACCTTCAGGTCTGTTCGGCAAGTTCAAGGAGTTGGAGGAGAGGGTTTAAAATGGCAGTTCACTACCGAAAGGAAAGGCTGGACCGAGGCATCAAGGCCCGATCTGAGGATATATTCGCTCTTGCATCGTACCGGGATATGCTCTACTTGTTACTGCCACGGGTGGTTCCGGTCATCATTTTGCTGAGCTTCCCACTCCTGATGGGGATTGTGGGATTATACTGGGAGAAGGTGGTGGTGATCACCTGTGCTATTGCACTTCTCTCCCTGAGTTGGGACTTGATGGCCTCCGTAGGCTTGGTATCATTGGGGCAGGCGTTATTCTTCGGTGTGGGTGCCTACATAACTGGTTTCTTAAACCATACGCTTGCCTGGCCGTATTTTCTCACCATACCCTGCGGCACCTTAGGCGGAGCACTTTTCTGTGCCTTTTTTCTTCTGCCTGTGCTCAGGCTCCGCGGAGTGTATTTTGCTATCGTTACATTAACGCTCCCGCTCCTTTTGACCCGGTTTATCGAAGCAAGTAAGATCCTGGGCGGAAATGAAGGCCTGAGCAGCCTCGCCCCCCTTCCCAACCTGTGGTTGGAGCTCTATGTGTCAATTATCGCCGTCTTGGTGTGTCTTTTCGCCTACCGCCGGCTGATCAATGAGGATTACGGCCTGGTGCTCCAAGGGATCAGGGATAATGACCTGGCAGTCATGAGTGGGGCGATCAATATTTACAAATTCAAGGCACAGGCGGTCTTCATTGCCGGTCTTGCAGGCTCATTTGCTGGGGCCTTTATGACGCACTATTATCAGTTCGTGGGAATGCCCGCCTTTGCATTGGACTACTCAATACTACCGCTGACTTGCGCGGTACTCGGCGGGGTTGGTACTTTTGCAGGACCCACATTAGGGGCCTTTATATTGGTCCCTCTCTCCGAGTCCCTCAGGGCCTTCGGGACACTGCGGGTAGTGTTCTATTCCGCAATCCTGATCATTTGTATCGTGGGGCTCCCTGAAGGGATCTTTCATTACTTTCAAAGAAAGTATCATCAATTCGAGAGGAAGGTCAAGGTTGGATAATATTGACGATAAAAGCATTTTATCCATAGTGGATATAAAGAAGAGTTTCGGCGGTCTGCTCGCAGTGAACAAGGTGAGCATTTCTGTACGGGAGAGAGAACTTCTGGGCATTATCGGACCGAACGGCTCAGGCAAGACCACGCTTGTCAACCTCATCACCGGATTTGTAAGGCCCAATTCAGGGCGTGTAATGTTCAAGGGATCGGACATTACCGGTAAGATGCCTTACAAAATAGCAGAGCTTGGTATTGCACGGACCTTCCAAGTGGTGAAACCTTTCTACCAGCTCCCAGCCTTTAAAAATCTCATTATTCCCTTGTACTCTCCACGGGTCAAGAGGCTGAGAGGTGGGAATTACGGTGAGAGGGACGACGTAGCGGTTGATCTGCTGGAGGAAGTGGGCTTTGAACGGGATTCCTACGTACCGTACAAGGTTGCTTCCAGCCTTCCCCATGGCTATCTGAAACGCCTAGAGCTTGCACGCTGTTTAGCGCTTCGCTCCGAGCTACTTATCCTAGATGAGCTTTTCTCCGGAATGTCCATGTCTGAGGTTGCCAGCACTATGCCTATCATCGAAAAACTTCACGAAGAAGGCATCACGATCATCATGGTGGAACACAGGCTCAGGGAGCTTTTCAGAATCGCAGATCGAGTGATCGTACTCAACTACGGAAAAAAGATTGCTGATGGTTCCGCCAAGGAGGTGATGGAGAGCAAGGCGGTAAAAGCAGCATACCTTGGAAGCGAGACTGGGGGCTGAGAGATGCTGGAAGTAAAAGACCTCATGGTATTCTTCGAGAATGCTCTGGCCATCAATGATCTTAGCATGGAGGTTCGCAGAGGTGAGATCGTAGGGGTGCTGGGCTCCAACAGCGCGGGCAAGACTACCCTGATGAACACCATATCGGGCCTGATCATCGATATAAAGAAGAAGGAGTACCGAAAGGGCGGCGAGAGGATTACCGTGCTTGGTGAGCTTCTCTTCGAGGGTCAGAATATCATCAAAATCAAGCCCAGCGAGCGAGTTAGAAGGGGTATTGTGTTGAGTCGCGAACGGCATCCTATTTTTCCCGAGAGCAGCGTTGGCGAAAACCTTAAGATCGCAACCTGTATCCGGAGGGACTTGGATATACCAAAACGATTGGAGTTCGTATACTCCGTCTTTCCCGGCCTCAGGGCATTAGCCAAGAGAAAAGCCGGGTTCTGTAGCGGTGGGGAGCAGCAGATGCTCGCCATAGGCATGGCCCTGATGCCCATGCCCAGGCTACTCCTTATGGATGAGCCGCTTCTGGGCCTCTCTCCTGCCCTCCAGCAAGATCTGATAAGGGCAACACGGCAGATTAGGATCGAAGAGATCACCATCCTGGTATCGGAACAGTTTGCCCGACCCCTTCTGCCGATCATCGATCGAGGCTACGTGATAGAAAACGGCACCCTCGTGCTCCATGGAACGGGGCAAGAGCTAATGGAAAATCCAGAGGTTAAGGCAGCATATTTTGGAGTGTAGAGAATTTTATGAAGATTTCCACCTCATCGATCTATGAACAGTTTGAGACAGTATGCCAAGACTTCCCTGACTCCATTGCGCTCATTTACCTTGGAAAGACCTTTACTTTCTCTCAGCTGCGAGAATCCGTAGAATCCCTAGCTGCCAGCTTACATGGTTTGGGCGTGACCCGGGGCGATAAGGCTATTTTATACCTCCCCAATTGCCCCCAATGGGTAATGGCCTGGGTGGCACTTCTCCGTATCGGTGCTATTGCTATACCTATTTCACCTATCTATACCCATGTTGACCTCAAATACATGTCTAACGACAGTGGAGCCGAGACGATCTTCTGCCTCGATACCAACTTCAATTACGTAGCCCAGGTGCTCCCGGAAACAGGATTAAAACGTGTGATTACCACGAATATGGCAGAACCCCTGCCCTGGTGGAAAAGGCTCATCGGCAGAGGGCTCAGCAAGGTACCAAGGGGATCATGCGCCTCAGGGGAGAATATCTTCAGCTTCAAGAAGTTGCTGAAAAACGACAATACCTCTTTCCTGCGGCATTTCGAGGGGCAGGCTGAGGATATGTGTGAAATGCTCTACACCGGTGGCACAACGGGATTGCCCAAGGGGGTACCTTTCTCGAATATCATCTTCCTCGAGGGCGTGACCGAGCAAAGGTCAATGAGTGAATCCTATATACCGAAGGGAAATGATATCGTGGTCCAAGGAGGCCCACTCTTTCACATCCTCGGTCAGGCAGTGGGGTTGGGAGCCTTGCTTTCTGGGGATTGCCTTATCCTGCTTCCCAGGGTAAACCTGGATGGTCTCTTCGATCAGATCCAACGCTACAAAGTGCTTACCTTCTTCGGCGTGCCGGCCCTGTATCGCATGATCCTCGAGCATGACAGGATTGACTACTATAATCTGGATTCGCTCACCTACTGCTTCTGCGGTGGCGATGTTCTGCCTATGGAGGTTGCCGAGAGATGGCATGCGAGGTTCGGCAAACCGATATATCAAGGCTATGGGGCCACCGAGACTTGTGGCCGTGTCTCGCTCACCCCAATGGGTGAGGATGCACCGCCCGGGAGTGCTGGTAAAATTACACCCCTTCAAGATATCATGCTTGTAGATCCCGATACCCTGGAGACCTTTCCGGCCGATGAGCCTGGGGAACTGCTTGTTTCCTCAGCCCATATGGTAAGGGAATACTGGAATAAGCCCGAGGAAACCTCTGAGTGTTTCGTCAACCTGAAAAGCAAAATTTGGTACAGAACCAGAGATATAGTTCGTCTTGATGAGAATGGATGGCTGTTCTACGTAGACCGGTCCGTTGATACCATCAAGTACAAAGGATATCGAGTTGCGGCCTCGGAGATAGAGGCGGTGCTCCAAGAGCATCACGCTGTTATCGCAGCGTGCGTGGTGGGCGTGCAGGATGAGAAGGTAGGTGAAAGGATAAAGGCCTTTGTGGTCCTTAAAAAGGACATCAAAGGTGTGAGCTCATATAATCTCATCAGGTGGTGCCGGGAGAAACTCGCCCCCTATAAGATACCCCAATACATCGAGGTTCGCGATATGCTACCCAAATCCAAGGTGGGAAAGCTTCTCAGACGTGAACTGAGGGCAGACGAGCGAAAAAAACAGGAAGAGGCCTAAGCTTACCGATGCATCTGGCTATAAATTAACAAAATACAAGATCAAGTGGTATCATATAAACGGTCCCATGACAGTAGATGGTTTGGGTATGCTGTTTGTGGAAATATTTACCAAGGGAATCTTAACGCAAGCTATGTACAGAGCCATAAGTTTGTTCGACCCGAAGGAAGAAGGGACATAATTTGTTCCGACAGGATTGAGAGAATTGTTTTGATTCTTTTATTGCTTTCTCACCTTCCAGGTGAAGCTGAGAAAAAGCAATCCCGCCAAATGCGGGAGAATAGCGGCCCAAATTCCTGCACTAATAATTTCATAATTGTGGTATTTCTGTGAGACCTTTGAAAAACTTGACGATTTTTGTCATCGTATGAACGTTTTTCCTTACTTCATTCCGGGGTGCAGGCCCTATGGCCCGGAAACAGAAAAGTCAAAAAATGTCCTGATTATTATGTACATTCTATCTCATCAAAATGAATACAAATCTATAAACAATTATCACCATGATACCGTTTCGTACCTCCTACTGGCATATTGATCACGTCTGGCTCTTCTACCTTCTTGCTTCTATGGCTACGGCTATTTTTGTCTTTGGCCTGATCGTCCATCTTTCTGTATGGGCAAAGGGCATCAGGCACCAGAGGGTACCCTTTTCATGGCATAGCGTCGCTACCCTGATCTGGGATGGATTATTGGGCAGGCGGATTTTCAAGGGAGATATTGCCGCGGGAACCATGCACCTGCTCATCATGGTGGGCTTTTCCGGCCTCTTTGCGGGAACAGTGTTAATATCTGTTGATTACTGGGTGTATCATTTTCTCGAAGGATCCATGTATCTTGTTTATTCGACCTGCCTTGAGATCGCAGGCCTAATTTTGACAATAGGCCTTATCTGGGCCCTGATACGCCGATATATCCAGAGGGTATCCCGCCTTGAGCGACGTTTCGAGGACCTCATTGTATTGGTGCTACTCTTGGTCGTAGCCCTATCAGGCTTTCTCGTGGAGGGGGTGCGTCTCGCCGCCCAGAGCCCGGATTGGGCACGGTGGTCATTTGCTGGCTATTGGATGAGCCTTTTATTGACCGACTCCCAGGCCGCTCTTTCCTGGTATCCCTTCTCCTGGTGGGCTCACGCACTTCTGAGCCTCGGCCTCGTAGGCTACATCCCCTACAGCAAGCTCTTTCATATACTCGCTGCTCCAGTCAGCATCTACGTCGAAACCCAGCCCCCTCAGGCTATCGCCATTGAAGAGCGCACCCCGGGTCAAGAAGCCTTTTCTTACCGGGATATAATCTTCTTTGATGCATGCACCCGGTGCGGCCGTTGTGTGGAAGAGTGCCCTTCAACCGGGGCGGGTGAGCCTTTTACGCCGCGGGATTTTATCATTTGGGCACGGAACAATCTACTGATGCAGTATCATATTCTAAGCCGATTCAAGCGGTTTAGAACATGGATGCATAGCAGGAGCTCAAAGATGGTGGACTTCGATCCTCACAAAATCTGGCACTGCACAACCTGCAGGGCATGCCTCGAGGTGTGCCCCGTGTATGGGCCAACACCTGATGCCATCAGGGAGGCAAGAAGCAAGGTGGTGGAGGAGGGAACGCAGGTACCTCCCCTTCTGACACAGACCCTGAAAACACTCTATAAGTACAACAATCCTTGGGAGGCAACCAAGAAAAAACGCGCAAACTGGGCACGAGAGATGGAGATACCGGATCTCAGCAAAGGCGAAGGACACGGTGGCCTTTGCTATTTCGTCGGATGCACCACTTCCATGGATATCCGCACACAGGGCATCGCCCGATCATTTGCACGAATCCTGCAACACCTCAGTGTTCCTTTCGCCATCCTTGGCAATAAGGAGCCCTGCTGCGGGGATATCGCCCGCCGTGCAGGTGAAGACGGCCTTTTCGAAAAACAGATGGAGGACTGTAAAGAGGTTTTTATCAGGTATAACATCCATGAGTTAATCACTTCCTCTCCGCATTGTTTTCACACCTTCATCAATGACTACCCTGCATACGAGGCCTTGCTACATCCTGATGAGCTGCTAGATATACGGGTCCGTCACTATACAATGCTGCTAGCGGAATTTGTGAAGGCTGGCACCCTGAGCTTTAAACAGCCCCTGAAGGTCAAAGCGACCTATCACGATCCCTGCTATCTTGGTCGCCATAACGGGATCTTCGATGAGCCAAGGAAGGTAATTGATGCCATACCAGGTGTTCAGCGTGTGGAAATGAAACATAACAGGGTCAACAGTCTCTGCTGCGGTGGGGGAGGAGACAGGGTATGGCAGGAGGAACTAGATGCAGAGGTGAAGATGGCTGAAATCAGAATACGCGAGGCAGAGGCTACCGGGGCGGAGATTTTAATCACTGCCTGCCCGCTGTGTCTTATCATGTTTGAAGATATCCGCAAGACAGCAGGCCTTGAACAAACCCTCCGGGTGATGGATTTAAATGAATTCGTGGTTATGGCCTTAGGTCTTGATAATAGTAGTGGAAATGAGTAAAGAATGGTATTTTGGAACTATTCAGCCACAGATTCACACAGATGGACTCAGATAGGTTTAAATACAAAGAAATCACAGATAGTATTCTTAGAAGTGTTTATGAAAGATTTGTATATGATAATAAAAGAAAAAATCAGCGGTAATCAGCGTAGATCTGTGGCTAAATAATTACAAAAATTATAGAATAGTAATTTGATCTGATCAGGAGGTAGGAACAATGGACATAGTGGTGTGTCTAAAACAGGTACCCGAAGTAACTGATGCCGAGTTGGAAATCACCAGGGATAGCACGGAGATCATCACCGAAGACTTGGAATACGATATCAATGAATGGGATAACTATGCTGTTGAAGAGGCAATCCGCATCAAGGAAGCTCACGGCGGGAAGGGTACGGGGATAACCGTGGGAGATGAAGACAGCGAAGATGTACTACGGCAGGCCCTTGCGATGGGAGCAGACGAGGCCATCCGGGTGGATCAAGAGGGGTTCGAGCACTCTGATGCCCAGGGCATCGCAAAAGGCATTTTCCATATAATCAGGAATCTGCACTTTGATTTGCTCTTTACCGGGGCACAAAGTTCCGATGATGGCTGGGGGCAGGTAGGCCTTATGCTCGCCGAATTCCTCGGACTGCCCTATGCCTCGCTCGTGGTCTGCATCGAGATAGCCGGGGATAAGCTGATAGCCACCCGAGAGCTGGAATCCAATACCCAGGAAAAGGTGGAGCTTCCACTTCCCGCTGCCCTCACCATCCAAACAGGCCTCAACAGCCCTAGATATGTCTCTATTATGGGAATTCAACGGGTGCGCGGGATCGGGATCAAGGAAACAGACCTAGAAGAGCTTGGCCTGTCTAAGGATGAAATCGGGCACGCAGGCTCATCGGTGGACTCGCAGTCCCTTTCCCTTCCGTCCGTTGGTGAAGGAGCGGAAATATTCACCGGCACACTTGAGGAGGTCTCAGACAAGGCAGCTCAAATCATCCGAGATAAAGGAGGAGTGGTATGATTAGAGAAATCCTGGTACTGGCTGAGCATAGAGGCGGTGAGCTGCAAGACATCAGCTTTGAGTTGCTTACCATGGCAAATAGACTGGGCAAGGAACACGGGCTGGCCGTTACTGCCCTGTTCCTTGGGCATGGTGCCTCGGACCTTGTACAGCACCTCACCCATGCCTGCGATACGGTACTTGTTATCGATGACCCCGAGCTGGCAAACTATAATGCGGATCATTATATCATCGCCCTAGATGAGATAATAAAGGATCGCAAGTCGTTTTTGACCATCATTGGCCACACCTCAATGGGCATGGATATAGCACCTGCCCTTGCCGCTCGGTTGTCTCTTCCCCTTGCAACAGATTGCACTGAAGTGGATATTGCCGAGGAAAGCATTACGGTCCTGAGGCAGATCTATGGAGGTAAGATTAACTCCCTGCTTGTTCTGAAGCCCTCCGATCGATATCTGATCAGCGTAAGAACGGGCTGCTTCGATGCTGAACCGGAACAGGGCAAATCAGGGAATGTGCAAACAGTGCCTGCACCTTCCTGGACGAACCTGAGAGGGCGCAAGTTTCTTACGTATCTGGAGGCGGAACTCGAGGATGTTGACATCGGTGCTGCCGACATCCTCGTGTCCGTAGGCCGAGGAATCGGAAAGCCAGAAAATATCCCTCTTGCACAGGAATTCGCCGACACCATTGGGGCAACCCTTTCCTGCTCACGACCAGTGGCTGATGAGCAGTGGCTGCCGAAAAGCAGACAGGTGGGAACATCCGGCAAGACTGTGAGGCCAAAAATCTATATTGCGCTGGGTATCAGCGGTGCGTACCAACACCAAGCTGGAATGAAACACGCTGATACCATTATTGCAGTGAACACCGACCCTAAGGCCCCCATCTTCAGCATCGCCCATTACGGCATCATAGCAGATATGCTAGAGGTATTGCCACAGTTAACCAAGAAATTTGACAAGAGATAGCTATGGATTTTAAACTCAGCAAGGAACAGCGTGATATCGTCAAGGCAGCTAGAAAGTTTGCTATGGGGGAGTTCTCTGAACGGGCGCTTGAGTTTGACCGCGCAGAGACATTCGATCGGGATTTATGCCGCAAGGCATGCGAACTCGGCTTTGTGGGTGTGTTCATCGATGCTGCATACAATGGCGCCGGCATGGGCTTTCTGGAGCACTGTCTCATTAGTGAGGAATTCTGGGCGGCAGACCCGGGGATCGGCCAAGGCATTCTGTCAATTACCTTCGGCGCTGAACTCCTCCTGCTCTATGGCTCTGAGAATCAAAAACAGCTGGTGCTTCCCAAACTAGTCACTGGCGAGGCCATTCTCAGCACCGCTATCACGGAACCCGATGCTGGTTCCGATGTGACCAGTGTAAGGACAACAGCCGTCAAAGAGGGCACTGAGTGGGTACTGAATGGCTCCAAGATGTTTATTACAAATGGAACTGTCGCTACATGGATACTGGTATTCTGCATGACTGATCAGGAAAACCCCTCCCGTCACGAGCGTCATAGCTTTTTCCTGGTTCCCACAGATACACCCGGATTTCAGGCCAAAAAGATACAGGGAAAGATGGGGATTAGGGCATCTGATACCGCCGAGATCACGTTGCAAAACGTACGCGTGCCCCTTGATTACATAGTAGGAAACCAGGGTGACGGATTCCACGAATTGATGGCCTTCTTCAACCGAACAAGGCTTCATATATGTGCACAAGCTGTTGGGCTGGCACGGGCAGCGCTTGAAGAATCGATTCTCCACATCAAGGAACGGCACCAGTTTGGTGCACCGTTGGGATCCTTCCAGGTTACACAGTTCAAGATCGCCGAAATGGCAACCTGGATTCGAGCCGCCAGGAACCTCTATTATGAGGCAACGTGGCTTGTAGATCAGGGACAAATGGACCATGCCCTTATTGCCATGGCCAAGTGGTTTTCCGCCGAGACGGCGGTGCGCTGTGCCGACGAGGCAGTTCAGATGTTCGGCGGCTATGGCTATATTGATGAGTTCAAGGTGAACCGCCTCTATCGCGCTGCAAAGGTACTGGAGATATACGAGGGTACCAAGGAAATGGAGAAAACCATCATCTCAAGGGCCATTTTGGGCTAGTGAAACATAACAATATCCGTAATAATTCAGCCACCAGGGCATAAAATCACAAAAGAATTAAGCAAAGGGTTGGCATATGAAGCCGTTTTTTTATGGAGCAGATGTTCCTGGGTTTGACTTCAGCGATCCGGGCTGCCATGACATTTCGAAGAGCTGGAACAAGTTATCAACTGCATGGAGACTCATCTGTCCTTATGACATAGAGACCCTTCAGGATCAGCCGCAATCCAATGTATCTGAGCATGCTGATCTGGCTCGCCGGGCTGGTTGTTTTCCTGGGTTCGCTAAGTCCAGTCCTGTTTCCGATTCTTCTTTTCCTGAAAGCAAATTTCCTGATCATCCCTCTTGAAGAACAAGACATGGAGGACAATTTCGGAGACCGTTACATCAAATATAAACAGCATGTGGGGCGATGGCTTTGAGGCTGCTGATCAATTAATGAACCAGGGTCATATGTTCCCTTGACTCATATAGAGACTATTACTATAAAAGACAGGTTAAATCAACGTGGTTCATTAATCCTTAAAGGAAAACATTACCACACCCTACCCTGTATACAGCTCAACTACTACAATTAACAGGCTTGAGGATTGGAGAAGAATGCATATAAATGGAATCCGATTTTGTAACGGATCTTCCAACCCCATAATAACCCAACTAATTGACAATACACATAATAATGACATTTTTACGTAACATGTGTGCACACTAAATAATACGCTAAA
>CAYPNL010000086.1:0-7375 GCA_964412045.1 uncultured Desulfobacteraceae bacterium | reverse complement strand
ACGGAGGGTGGCGATTACCTACAATGACTCCGGCAATTTTATCGATACCTGGGTCAGGCTCACGGTGAGGGAGGACACGGCCTGTGTCTTTACTAGGGGAATTTCCTCCATTGAGCTCCCTGTCAGGCATGGCGAGGGGAAATTTTTTGCCGAGCAAACCGTGATTGACGAGCTCTTTGAGCGGCACCAGGTAGTCATGCAGTACGCGGATGCCCAGGGGAATCCGGCTCAGGGCGGCCGGCCCCTCAATCCGAACGGCTCTCTTCGGGACATTGCCGGGATCTGCGACTCAACAGGCAGGATATTCGGCTTGATGCCCCACCCCGAGGCCTACAATCACTACACCAACCATCCGGACTGGGTGGCGAAAAGGGAACAACTGGCCAGGGTGGGGAAAACGATCGAGAGGGAAGAGGGAGAAGGAATCGCCATCTTTCGGAATGCAGTCACGTATATTCGGGAATATCGTGACGTGTAGTTCCTGAAGAGTCCGCCTGCTGGGCGAAAGGGAATTCTCCTAATCCTTTTGATGCGTTTTTTATACGAGATGGAGGAGCTGAAAAAATGAACAAGACAAATGAAGAGCTCGGTAAAGAGAGAGAAAAAAGGGTAAAGGATGCCATTGAGCTGAGAGTGCCTGACAGAGTGCCCTTAATACCATGTTTCGAATTTTTCGCAGCCTACTATGCCGGGATTACCTGTCAAGAGGCGATGTATGACTATGATAAGGCATACCAGGCGTATAAAAAAACCATTATTGATTTTGAGCCGGACATGTATGCAGGCCCGGCCCTTTTCCGTTCAGGCCCGGTCCTGGAAACCCTTGACCTCAAGCAACTGAAATGGCCGGGCCATGGGGTTAAGCCGGATCTGATGTATCAGTTCGTGGAAGGGGAATATATGCAGCCGGAGGAGTACGATGAGTTCATTGATAACCCCTCGGACTGGATGATCATGAGGTACATGCCCCGCATATACGGTGCCCTGAAGCCCTTCAGCAATCTTCCCGGCATACTGGATCAGTTTTACTACTATGGCGCCCCGAGCGCAGGACTGGCAGCTATGGGCACGCCGGAAGTTCAAGAAGCCGCTCAGGCTCTCTTAAAGGCGGCGCGGGAATCGCTGAAATGGGTTACTCATTTGCAGGCATTTAATAAAGAAATGAAAGAGCTGGGTTTTAATTCCTTTTTCTTTGTAGCCACCTATGCGCCCTTTGACCTTATCGGGGATAATTTTAGAGGAACCCGCGGGATGATGTTGGATATGTATCGAAGATCCGATAAGCTTCTTGAAGCTCTCGAGAAAGCGACCAGAGTAATGATACGAGTGGCAACACGGAGAGCTGCAGCAGGCGGAATTCCTATGGTATTCATCCCTCTCCATAAGGGCGCTGACGGGTTCATGTCTTTGGAACAGTATAAGATCTTTTATTGGCCTTTTCTCAAACAGCTCATGATGGGAATAATCGATGCGGGACTCATTCCCTATCCCTATACTGAGGGTGGGTATACATCCCGCCTGGAAACGATAAGCGACGTGCCCAAAGGAAAGGTTTTGTATCATTTTGAGACGGTAGACCTTAAAAAGGCAAAGGAGATTTTAGGCGATGTTGCGTGCATATCCGGCAACGTTCCCAACTCTTTATTGTGCGTCGGATCCCCTCAAGAAGTAAAAGAGTACTGCAAAATGCTTATCGATATTGCCGGAAAAGGAGGAGGTCTTATCGTGGATGCCGGGGCCACCATAGACGAAGCGAAACCTGAAAATATAAAAGCCATGATTGATTTTACAAAGGAATACGGCGTTTATCGATAAGCCCCTCTCTGCAAGCAAGGCTGTACGGCGGGATTAGCAAAGGCTGTTTGAGCGAAACTGAACCGTACCGGATAACATATACAGAAAGTTGAGCGGAAAAGAATACTGGGAGGCTTCCAGTGAACAATTTCAAAGAGTTTCCTTCTTTACTCCCAAGAACATTACCGACCGATCTCACCGCCCTTCCGAGAGTCCCATCCAGTGAAGGTTGAATCTCTTGTAGGGCTTCAGGTGGAAGAGAGCCTATAGGCCTCCGCGAGTGGGACATGACGCTCCGTCATAGCCGGAGTGATCGGGCGAAGACAAATAGCAGAGAACGTCAATGATAAGAAGTTATTATCAATCAAAGCTTCCAGTACTTCGCCTGAATTGATCTCGCCTTTTCCAGCACAGGGGCGAGTTTCCTGTGATCCTCCCTGGCGGACCAATTCCGCTTCCCGATGGTGGATTCCCCTCTCAACTCCTTGAGGACTGCCTTTACCGAATCCCGCAACCCCTCCAGGTTATAGCCGCCCTCCAGGGTGAGGACAAGCTTTCCATCGCAGGACTCGCGTGCTATGTCCATGAGGACCCGCGTAAGGCCTGCAAACCCGTCAGGGCTCACCGACATGCCTCCGAGGGGATCATGCATATAGATGTCGAACCCGACTGAGCACAACACGAGATCGGGATCGAATTGCAGGGCTATGGGCTTGAGGATCTGCTCATAGATAGCCACATACTCGGCATCCCCGTATCCCGTGGACAGGGGGACATTTACCGTATATCCCTCCCCCTTGCCCGTTCCAACCTCCTGAAAGCTTCCGCTTCCAGGATAGTAGGGGTATTGATGCGTGCTGAAATAGAGAATGGATGGGTCATCCTCAAAGCTGTGCTGGGTGCTGTTGCCGTGATGGAGGTCCCAGTCGGCGATTAAAATTCTCTCCAAGCCCAGTTTTCTCTGGGCATACCTGGCCCCTATCGCTACATTGTTAAACAGGCAGAAACCCATGCCCCTGTTCCTCTCGGCGTGATGCCCTGGAGGCCTGACCAGGGCAAAGGCGTTGTCAAGCTCGCCATTATTGACCATCTCTATGGCATTGCACAGCCCCCCTGCGGCCCGGAGGGCCGCCAGATATGATCCTTCAGAAGTTTGGGTATCGGCATCCAGGTATCCATAGGGTTTGCCTGCCGTGGCTGCCACCCTATCAATATACTCCTTTGAATGTATAAAGAGCAGCTCCTCCTCGGCAGCCTCCCTCACCGGGACCTCTCGGTAGTTATCCTTCATGTCCGGGCTTTCAAGCATTTCATAGATGGTCTCCAAACGTTGGTGACTTTCAGGGTGAAAGGCGCCCGGTCTATGATCGAGGTAGCTTTCGTCTCTGACGATTCCCGTCTTGTTCATTGTAGACCTCCTTATCAGGACAGATTCTCCTTGACTAATAATACATTTCAAACTCCCCGCCAAGTCATTTAACGATAGTGCCTATTGACTCCAAGGCGTATTTATTTACTATAAGCCCCTATGCCCATGCGTTTCACCACGAGCGCCTATTGTGCCTCGAGCAAAGGCCGGGATTCGTTTTCAATAGGCTAACGTGTTACAAAAAAGGTAAAACTGGCACGATCTTTTATTTTTTACTATCTAAGCGGCAATGCCGTGCTGTATAAAATCGCATCAGCGATCTTATTTTCATATAAACAAAATCATACTTGATACTTGTCAGTTCATCGCCGTGTGTTCACATGAGCTGTAGATAAAACAATGGAAACGCGTTCACTCCTGAAGCGGCCTCATGTCTGGGCATTTACCACCTATTTTGCCGAGGGTCTCCCTTACGCCTTGATACGAATGGTATCATCGGTCTTTTTTCGAGACATGAGGGTGAGTCTCGAGGCAATAGGACTTACCTCACTGTTCGGCATACCATGGGTCATTAAATTCCTGTGGGGCCCCCCTGTGGACCAATTCGGCACCAAGAGGAAATGGATTCTTCTTGTGCAATTCCTCCTTATCCTGGTCTTTCTTGCGGTCGGCCTTATGACCCCGCTTGGTTCCGGGGTAAAACTTGTTGCTGTGTTGCTCTTTATCGGCGCCTTCCTGTCAGCAACCCATGATATCGCGATTGACGGATACTACATGGAGGCACTTGACAAAAAGGGCCAGGCCAAATTCGTGGGGTACCGGGTGATGGCATACCGGCTCGCGATGATGGCGGGAACCGGGATCATAGTTACCATTGGAACTACCGTGAGCTGGCTTGCGGCTTACTTAGGAGCCGGGCTCCTTCTGGGGCTCCTCTTTGCGTATCACCTCCTGTTTCTCCCCCGGGTCGAGAAGGAAACCTCGGGACTGAGGTGTTTGTTCAAAAAGGTGTTCAGGGTTCGGTTCACCGTGGCAGCCGCTGTATTTGTTCTTACGGTATGGGGGGTGAAATCGTTTCTCTGGGATAAACTGACGGCTAGGCTATTCGCGGTACTCCCCTTTCTCAAGACCATCAGCTTCGCAGGATGGACCGCGATAGGGCTTCTCATGCTTCTCATCGGTCTGGCGCTATTCAGGAACCAGATAAAGGGGCTCATGTTCCGGGATAATGAATCCTTTTACTCAAAGGCTTTCTTTGACTACATGGACAGGGAAAAGATAGGTCTTGCCATAGCCTTTATCATATTGATGAGAACCGGTGAATCCACACTCTCATCTATGGTTGCCCCCTTTATGGTCGATCTCGGCATTAAGGTCCACTATGGCTGGCTCTCGGGTGGGGTAGGGCTTCCCTTTTCTATCTTGGGTGCAATGATTGGGGGCTTTTTTATCTCGAAGTACTCGTTAAGGAGGACGATTTGGCCGTTTTTGTTGGCCCAAAACTTCACCAACCTGGTCTACATGGCTCTCGCCCTTGGACTTAGCCGATACATTGACCTCAATACAGGCGCTGAAACCGTGACCTTTATAGGCGCCATGAATCTCGTTCTCGTTGCGTGCGTGCACGCATTCGATCAGTTCGCCGGCGGTCTGGGAACGGCCGTTCTGATAACCTTTCTCATGAGAACCTGCACAGAACAATTCAAGGCAGCCCATTTTGCCATCGGCACGGGCTTAATGAACGTGAGCGGGGTCCTGGCAGGCGTTGCCAGCGGCTTTCTGGCTCAGAGATTCGGCTACGGACCTTTCTTTGGGCTTACCTTTCTTTTCTCGCTTCCGGGGATGTTTCTGATTGTATACCTGCCTTTTCTTGAAAAGGAGGGACAAAAGGAATCAGGGAACCCCAGTAAAGAGGGTTCGTAGGGGCACCTTGGAGATTACAGCCCGCCCATCTGTTTTAGCTTTTCGTCCCAGAACTCCTTTTCCTGCTCCCTCCAGTTGGGACCGGTGAACTTCTTGTCGTAGAAGGAGCCGAGCCGCTCGAACCACCTGGTCCAGGGGTTTTTCTTCTTCTCGATGGCCTCCAGCACATCGGCGACGAAGAGATCTATCTTGCTGATTTCGTCTTTGGGAGCGAAATAGGAGGCGCCTCGATCAGCGGATTCCTTCAAGGCATCCTTGGTTAAGGCATGGGCTGTGAGCATGAGCGCAGGGATACCCTTCGCAATGGCGATCTCCAGGAGCTCAAATCCCTTTACCCCCATGATATCCAGGACAGCGATGTCGTATGACTCCCTTTCCAGCAGCTGTTTCGCTTCCTCATAGCTGGAGGCAGCGTCGATCTTACACATATCGAGCAGCTCCACCAACACATTTAGCACATCCTTCTCATCGTCCACGATGAGCACCCGCTTGCCCCTCAGTATCTTCTTGGTGTGCATGGTGTTCTTTCCCTGTTAAAGATTACGAGCACATCCTCCCTTGAGAGCATCGAGCGTGCCTCGGTACTATACGCCTCTCAAGATTCGCCTTATGTATCATAAAATATCCCCAATCCTTTGTTTGTCAAGACTTATCTTTGTCTCTGTGCTTTATGCATATTTGACCAGAGGCTTTCTCTTTGTTATTATTTTTTTAGCTACTCAGGTGTATAGACCGCAGGCAGAAGGGCAACAATCATCATTCATGGCAAGACCTGGAAGGTATAAAAGGAGCGAATGAGAGAATTCACACGGATGGCGCCTATGCCCGGTATCCTTTTGGCAGCTGGGAGCTCGGAGCGTTTCGGCTCTGAAAAGCTACTCATAAAGCTTCCGTCCGGCGAGAGGCTCCTTGAGAGGGCCCTCAAGGTGCATCTACTCAGTTCTATCTCGCCGCTCATACTGGTAGCATCTCCACGTCTCGGAAGCGTCATCAGGGAGGGAACCCTTTTCCCAACATCCAAGCTGGGTATTGGAGAAAGGATCAACGGGTGGTATAGCTTCTCCAGCCGGTGGGGTGAAGGGCGGCTTGTCATCAATGAAGACTTTCAAGAAGGCATGTCCTCTTCCATCCACAAAGGACTCAGCTCCCTTAACGATGATGAGAGAGGAGATGGGGTCCTGATCTCTCTTTCGGATCTCCCCCTTCTCACTGCCGAAACGATTAACTTTTTCATACGAACATATCGCGAGGAGAAGGCCGGGATTCTTGTCCCCTCTTTCAATGATACTCAGGGGCATCCCGTAATCTTCGATGTGGCGCTTTTTAAGGAAGACATCACCAGCATTGAAGGAGATGTAGGACTGAGGTTTCTCATCAAGAACTACCCCCAACGGGTAACAAGGATTCCCTGGCATGATGACTCCATTACCTGGGATGTTGATACCCCGAGGGATTTGGAGCGGCTGTCAGGGTTGGGCGTCAACCATTCCGGTCCTCTGGGAAGATGAGCAGCGCTCCTCGATGCGGGTTATGTTTTAATCCAGCCGATACTGGTTGTTTTGAGAGGAAGCTTCTCGAGCAATCTTACAATTCATAGAGCGTATCATCCCTTAAGGGAACCGGATATCTTGCCCGCTGAGATCTCTTTTCTGGCAGGGTAAAGGGATCTTCCTCCAGTATATCCCCCATCTCCTCCTCGATCTTGTCCGGATCCTCTCCGGCCTCCATCCTCGCGATTGCCTCTTTCATACCCTTTCCAAGGGGTAAGCCGGCCATCTCGGATAGCCTTCGCATTACGCTCGCTGCCTGCCTCGGATCGTCCTCATCGATGCTATCGGCCTCCCTGGCGAGCGCGCCCATTGCCTGTTCCATCTTCTGCTCATCAAAAGGAAGCGGCTCTTCGCTCTCGCCCTTAGAGGAATCTCGCAGGACCGAAAAGTTCGAAAGAAAGCGTTTAAGTGTTTCTTTCCTACACCGAGGGCAGAGGGGTTGCTTCGTGGTATTGATAGCTGTCGAGTAAAAGTTAAAGATGGTATTGCATCTCTCGCAGTAAAACTCATAGATTGGCATTGCGGCACCCTTATCAATTTATGGGGGAATCATATCAACAGGACAGTGTTGTGACAAGGAAAACCAGAGCAATTTAGATTCTATGAAAACGACGGCTGGCCATACGTACCCTTGGCGAGTCCTATGGGCATGGAGGTGTCTTTTTTCCCATCATACCCTTGAACAGGGGGCATCAGCGTGCCGCTTCAAACCATGCGCACAAGCACCTGGTCATTGTCT
>CAYPNL010000085.1:0-2839 GCA_964412045.1 uncultured Desulfobacteraceae bacterium | reverse complement strand
CGCATATTCTTGCCTTTGTTCCGGCCTGATATCCTGATCCACCTCCAGATAGGGCAGGCCATTAAAGGACCGAAAGTAGTCCTCACCCAGGATTGCCTCCAGGTTGTTAAAGAGCTCCTGATCCACATGATCCAACACCAGTTTAATCCTATCCGGAGCCTTGACCTGGATCGGCATCCCTGTATCATTATCTTGGGTCTTCTGCTTCGTCTCGATGATTGGTACCGTGAATTCCCTGGCTGGAATAATCGAGATCTCCTTTATGTGGTCCAGGGATGCCTTGACGTGAGGGGTAATCGGCATATCTCCGGCCTTTGTCCTCCGTAAAAGTTCTGCCACCTGCCCGGCGCCCGCCTTTCCTATGCTGGGTATCTCCGCCTCCTCGTTGAGGTAGAAAAAGGCCTCCTCAAAGATCTCCCAGGAAACGGCAAGCCGCCCTCTGAAGTTGAGATTCTCATCCCTGTCGATGAGCCCCTCAAATACCATGGTTTCGATCTGACTGCTGGCGGAATCCGATGAGAGAACGGGGTTTAAAAGGTGGGCATCGCCGATGGATGCGGTGATATATTCATCGAGGCGGTCGGGGTTTCCCTTGGCCTGCTCCTCATAGGTGGGCACCCAGAGATATGACTGGAGCAAAAAGATCACCACCACAATCGGGGTGTATATGAGAATCCTTCGGACGGTCATAGGATTTTTTGAGTTGTTGGTTGTGTTCGTATTGCGTGTTTCGTAATATTTTACCTCTGTAAAATCACCTCTGCATCGCCATGGGGATAATTCGGCCTCAGCAACGGCCGGGAATAGGGTTCAACTCTAACCTGTTACTTTGCTTCTTTTCGAGAAGCAGCATCAGGAAAAAAGACAGAGAGCGAGATACTCGAGATCGGGAAAATGAGTTCGTTCCCTGGAATATCGGTGCAGAGATGTGATGGTACGAATGGCTCTCTATTTTCCCACGATCTCGATAATTCCGGAAGTAGCGTCGAGCTTTACATAGTCCCCGGTATGTATCAATTCAAACACATCCTTTTCAGGGCGATCTACGGTTGGGATGCCTGCTGCTATTACCGCTCCTGATAACACAGGCTCGCTCTCCAGACAGATCACGGCCGCCGGTGCATTCCCGTTTTTCTTAGCGGCCCATGCTGCAAAGTCGCCGCCGCTCGAGCCCTTTCCAGTGATGAACACGAACACCTTGTTTGCCAGCACGCGGCCTTCCAATTGGTGCCGCGGCACAGGGACCTTGCCGGTCGCCGGATCCAGATCCCCGAGGAAGGAAAAGGCGCCCTTATAGACTACTGCTTCCCCCTCTGCCTTACCCTCGCTAACCATGTGAGCTCTTATTTCCATCGTGGCGCCTCCCCTTTCCATCTCCCGCTGATAGCTGCCCTAATGCATTCATCTTCTGTTCCAAAGAAGACCTTCACGCCGCTCACCGTTGCCAGATAGTGGGCACTCCTGGCCGAGTCGGTAGCTGCGCTCTTTGCCTGCTTGTCTCCTGCTATATCCCGACGGGTAAAAGGGTTGGTGATGGAGGCGCATACAGGCAGGAAATGCCCACCGGCCTTCTCTATCACCTCAGCCCACCCCTGGCGCCTGGCAAGGGCCTCGACCGGTGCTGAGGCGCCTATCAATAGAGACGACTTGAGCTTCTTTCCATCCACCAGGGCAGCGATCCGGCCTATCTCATCGATGGTTGCATGAGGGCACCCGAATGCTACGTGCTCCACCTCATCCCTGTCCCAAACATTGAGCCTCTCCCAGGTCTGGGCCATCTCGCGCTTTCCCACCCGTATGACATGTTCGGGCTTCTTTCCCCCCAGGGCTGCCTCGAGGGTAGGGGCCTCGGGGGTAGTGCCTACAATGTGCGCCAGGGTTACCGAGCCCGAGGTGGGCATTGAGATCACCAGGGCCCTGGCAAGATCAAAGGGAAGGTTGGGAGGCAGGCCGTGTACCGCCACCGGCTTGAATCCCGGCACCTGATCTCCCACATAGTAGCCCAGGCAGTGATAGTGGGCGATGGTCCACATGCTTACATCCAAATCCTCGAGTTCCACCACGTGGCTCGCACATCTGTTCTCGGGCATAAGCAGTCCCATGAAGGGCGTACGGCCGCAGACTGCGGCTGCCAAAGATATCAGTATTCCCATCCTGTCCACCCGCGCCCCGAAAAGGCTGTTGTTTGCCACCTGCATGCAGCTGCCCCCCATGGAAACAATATCACCCTTCCGTGGCATGATGCCGAGCAGATACTCGGCGCAGGTTTCTGTGCGGAGCCAGCCGAGCTCCAGGAACCGTTTCAGTTTCCTCTCATGCTCACCGGCCCAATTGTCCGCAAGCGGCAGTCCCCATTTCCTCCAGACCTCGGGCGAATAGGATGGGTGGGTGGTGACCCGATGGGGTGTCTTGGTCACCCCCTCTGTCATGAGGTTCCAGAAATCCTCAGGACAAAAATCATAGCTGATATGCCCATAGGAGATCGGCGCAAACTGCTTTGCATCGAATGAATCACCGTATTTTATCAAGAGCTCCATGGCCCTCTGCATTCCCGGGCCATATTCTCCTGCCTGCATCCTCTTTTCTTCATCGGTGAGCAACACGATGAGACTCCTTTCCTCTTCTATTCTTTATACTATCCGGCCCAAAGAAAAGCAGCTTAACAAGACGACGAAAAAGGCTGGTTCACGCTGGGGACGAGTTTTGCGAACTATACAGCAAGGGAACACTAGAATGGATCTCATGTAGCACGGGCTACCTACCCCGTTCAAACTTCTCGTTCAGGCACCTGACCGGGGGGGATATCAAGGCGTATCAAAAGACGTTGGACGATCGGTTC
>CAYPNL010000084.1:0-7054 GCA_964412045.1 uncultured Desulfobacteraceae bacterium | reverse complement strand
TTACCATGTCCTAAATGTACTGCACCGGCAGGCCCCAATACATCAGGGCACCGACCGCCATGGCGTATCATAGTCAGGTCCGAGTTGCGCGTGTGCCCTGATGTATCAGGGCACGCTGAGGCCCCCTGTTGGAGGGCATGGTAAAAGAAAAGACACCCCCATGCCCATGCACCAGGTAGTTTCAAAGAGCTAAATTGTTACCTTAATTCTTTATTGTGAGCGGTCCTATGAACACTGAACAGTTATCGGAATACGCGCCATACGAGCAAAACACCTACAAATGGAAGGCCTTGGTCACCGTGGCCATGGGCACTATGATGGCAACCGTTGATGCAAGCATTACCAACATTGCCTTCCCCATCCTCACGGAAACCTTCCATGCCGAATTGACTACCGTTATGTGGGTGACTGTGGCCTATATCCTGGTGAGTACGAGTTCGATGCTCGTATTGGGAAAGACCAGCGACCTGGTGGGCCGAAAAAGGATCTACAGCCTCGGCATGGCAATCTTTACCGTGGGCCTGATCGCATGCTCCCTGTCTCAGAGCATAGGTCAGCTTATTTTTTTCAGGACCCTCCAGGCCCTGGGAGCGGCCATGTGTGTATCATGCGGCACGGCAATCGTCACTGAGGCCTTCCCTGTGAAAGAATTAGGCAGGAGCATGGGATTCCTTGGGGTCGCAGTCTCTCTCGGGTTTATTATCGGTCCGGTTGTGGGAGGATTCTTGCTCCACTGGCTGGACTGGAGATCCATCTTCTATGTCAGGGCGCCCTTGAGCTTCATGGTCCTTGTTCTGGCACTCATCCTGCTCAAGAAGGATAAAAAGCCCGCACACAAGGTCGCACTCGACCTCCGGGGCACCTTTGCCTCATCGGCGGGGATCTTTTCCCTCGTCTTTGGCATGAGCCAGATCAGAAACGTAGGGCCGGGGTCTTTTATTGTCCTCTTTTTGATCGGTCTCGGCACCCTGTTCGCGGCAAGGAGGGCTCTATATCAGGCGGAATTGATCCAGAAAGGGATAGAACCCGACGCAACAATCAGCCTCTCCATCTCCCCTGCCTTTCATGATGTGCTCCTCGTCTCTTCATGCATAGGCTTTGCTGTCGTCATCCTCTCCGTTTTCTGGGGAACAGGAACGAGCGTGACAGCATCTCCCGATATGATTAAGAGGGGCATTGAGGCATGAATCATATCAACAGATACTTTTTGCGCACCTCTTCGTTTTTCTTGAGCTCCTCAACGGTCCCGTGATATCTGATCGTGCCGTTATCGATGATATACCCTCGGTCGCTGAGCTTAAGGGTGGTCTTCACATTCTGCTCAGCCAAAAGCACCGTCAAACCCGTTGATTTCAGAGCGCTTACCTGCTTCTCGATCGCCCTCACCAACAGAGGCGCCAGTCCTTCGGTCGGCTCATCCAAGAGCAGGAGCTGGGGGTTCCCCATCAGGGCCCTGGCTATGGCAAGCATCTTCTGCTCGCCGCCGCTGAGACATCCTGCTCGTCGTGACCCGATAGTCTTCAGCACGGGAAAAAGTCCAAAAACCCTGTCCTTGTCCCACCCCTGCCCGCTCCCTGCCTTCCTCGCGGCGATATCCAGATTGTCTTCAACCGTGAGGTCTGCGAATATCCTTCGGTCATCGGGTGCATAGCCGATCCCCATGCGAACCAGAATGAATGGCTGCTTGCCGGCGATCTCTACGCCCTTAAAAGTGATCGATCCTTTCCGCGGCTGCGCTATTCCCATGATGCTCTTCAAGGTCGTGCTCTTGCCGGCGCCATTTCTTCCCAGCAGGCACACCACCTTTCCTGACTCAACGGACAGGGAAACCCCGAACAGGATATGGCTTAAACCATAGAAGGTATGGATCTGCTCCACTTCGAGCATCAGTCTTCTCCCAGATAGGCCTTCATGACCTCCTCGTTCTCCCTGACCTGCTGCGGCTTCCCCTGAATCAGGGTACGCCCCTGGTGCATCACCATGATGCTCTGGGCAATGCCGAACACCACATCCATGTCATGCTCGCAGAACAGGATCGTCAGCCCCCGTTCCTCAGTCAGCCGCTTGATGAGCTCCATGGTTGCATCGGTCTCCTCGGGAGACATGCCGGCGGTCGGCTCATCCAGCACAAGGAGCTTTGGGTCATTTCCCAGGGCGATCGCAAGCTCCAGTATCCGCTGGTCGCCATGAGAAAGGGATCCGGCCGTTTCCCGAGCCTTATCCGAAAGACCCAGGCTCTCGAGAATGCGGTTTGTTTCCTCAACGGCAATACCCTGAGCAGGACGAAAAAGCTGTTTGCTTCCTCCCTGCTGGGAAATCACCGCCACCTGGACGTTGGCGAAAACGCTCAGTCTCGGAAAAATATTAGCAATCTGAAATGATCTCGCAATGCCCTTTTGACATATCTTATACGGAGGCAGGTTTGTGATGTCCTCGTCCAAGAAGACGACGCTTCCCTTGTTCGGCTTCAGTTGACCGGTAATGAGATTGAATAAGGTGGTCTTTCCTGCCCCATTGGGGCCTATCACCGCTACCAGTTCTCCCTCCCTTACAGTCAGGTCGGCTCCACCCACCGCCATGAATTCGTCAAATGACTTATATATATCCGTTATCTTGAGCATTTAAGCCCTGTGTCCGGATTCATTGCTTTGAGAGCCGAATTTCTCCATAACATACCCCATGACCCCTTCAGGGAGAAAAAAGATAAGCAATATCAGTATAACGCCCAAAATCAGCGTCCAGTATTCCGTGTATATACCCACAAACGTTCTCAGCGCCACGGTTATTGCCGCCCCCAAAAGCGGGCCCAAAAAGGTGAACCAGCCTCCCAAAAGACACATAATGAAGATCTCAAGAGACAGAACCCAGAATAGCAGGTCGGGAAAAACTGAGCGCTCCAGCACAACAAAGAGGACGCCCGCAACTCCTGCAAAAAAGGTTGCTATTACTATTCCGACAACCTGGTGTCGCCTCACATGAATACCTATCGCTTCGCACCTCTGGGGGTTATCCCGTATTGCCAGGAGGGTGGCCCCAAAGGGTGATTTGAAAATCAGGTATATAACCGCTAAAGAGATCCCTACCACGATGAGGATAAAGTAATAGGAGCTCTTAGCGGAAGAAAGAAGGGGCGGCATGGGGATGCCGTAGATCCCATCACCTCCGCCGGTAAAATCATACCAGCGGAACACGATGGCCCACAGCAATGAGCCCAATGAAATCTGAAGCATCCCGAAATACAACCTGGTGAGCCTCACGCAAAACAAGCCGATAAGCAGGCCACATGCTGCCGCAGCTATAGGACCAGCCCCAAAGGCCATCCAGAAAGGCAGCGATGTCTTCTTCAGTATTAAACCGAAGGCGTAGGCGCCGACCCCATAAAATGCGGCATGATGAAATTGAAACATGCCTCCATGGCCTACGACCATATTCAGGCTCATGGCCAGCAGGCCCGTCACGAACATCAGGGCCAGGATATAGGTGTAAAATCGAGGGATCACCGGAGGCAGTATGAGAAGCACGATGAAGATTGCCGCCAGGACCCAATAGGATTTCCGATTCATCATGCGCATGAGCAATCTCTATCCCTATAAAATTGCTTCGCAATTTTATAAAACGCGGCTCTGCCGCTTAGCAATTATAAAATTTCTGCAAGAAATTGTATCACCACACCGCCTTTAACATGCCTGTAGGCCAGATGATGAGGATGATCACCACCGCCGCATAAGGGAAAACGATCGCAAACTGGGGCCAAAAGAGCACTCCAAAGGCCTGGGTAAGCCCAAAGATGAGGGAGCCGACCAATGCCCCCCACATGTTGCCCAGCCCGCCGATCGTCACGATAAGGAAGGCCTCGATGATGATATCGTGTTCCATGCCCAGGGTAATGCTTACCGTAGGAGCCACCAGAGCGCCCCCAAGCCCCGCCAGGTAGCAGCCGATCACGAATGCCACGGCAAATACCCAGCTTACGTTTATCCCCACTGCACCGACCATTTCCCGGTCTACTGCCGCAGCTCTGGCGATCTTCCCCATCTTGGTCTTATTGGTAAAAACATAGAGGCTAATCGCCACCAGGGGGCCGATAACGAGGAGAAACAGGTTATAGCGTGGGAAGGAGGAACCGAATACCGGGACTGATCCCCTGAGGAAGGATGGCGCCATGATTGACCGATAATCGGCGCCCCAGGTGAGCTTTACCAGATCCCCGAGGATAAGCATCAGGGCAAAGGTGAACAGCAGCAGCATGAGGTGCTCCCTCTCGTAGAGGTGGCAAAAGAGCGCCCTCTCTGCGATCAAGCTTACGAAGGCCACGATCAACGGTGCAATGATCAAGGCAAGCCAAAAACCGGCGGAGCTTCCGCCAAAGAGGCTGGAAATGCTGAATGCCGAGAACGCCCCTATCATATAGAGGGAGCCGTGTGCCACATTCGGGACCCTGAGTACTCCAAGCACAAAGCTCATCCCGGAACACACGATAAACAGGATCATTGCCCTGCTCAACCCGACGAGGAATTGGGCACCCAATGCAGAAAGATTAAACATCTGCGCCGTATCCATTACCTTTGATCTCTCCAAAAAAAGGGGCCAGGTATCTGGCCCCTCGAAGCTCTATTCCATCACTTTTCCCGTGCCTTCCTAACCTCCTCGCAGGTCGGCAATATCTCAGCGCCGGTCATGGTGATAATGTCGGTGGAGATAACAAAATCATACTGAGGCACCTTCTTGGTAACACCCAGATACATGGGCAGTGTAGCCTGGTGATCGCAAGCCCTCATCTCTAGCCTGCCCACAGGGCTGTCTATCGAAAGCCCTTCGATGGCATCAATAAACTTCTCCTTATTCAGAACACCAGCCTTTTTATACCCTTCAGCAATGAAATGAGCGGTTATATAGCCGTGTAAAGCGGGGAAACCCGGCGGAACGCCATAGGCATCCTGAAAGGCCTTCACGAATGTCTTGTTGGCCGGTGTGTCCGGATAGTAGAAGTGGTAGTCCATGGTGCCCATCACGCCCTCAGGTGCTCCAGGGCCAAGGGGTTTAAGGACCGCATGATCCGTGGCGGTATGGATCCAGATGGGAACCTTCTCAGCCATGCCGGTTGCCTTGATGGCCTTTAAGATATTGGCCATGCTCGCACCCCCTGTGCAGAATATGACCGCATCGGGTTTTGCCCCCACAATTGAGGTGATGTACGGTATGAGATCGGGCTCCCCAACCTTCCACCACGACTCTCCGATCTTTTCCACCTCCGGCTTTAATTGCTTCAGATTTCTCCACGCCGCATTTCCGATATCATGCCCGTACGAGTAATCGTCTCCTGCGATCCAGTATTTTTTGTACGGTTTCTTTGCAAGGGCAACTGCTCCGGCCTTGCCGGCCATATACGTATTCTCTCCGGTGGAGAACACATAGCGATGCCCCTTTTCCTTGGTTATCTGCTCGGTTTTCGAGATCCAGACAAAGAACGGCACCTTCTCGCCCTTAACATAGTCTGATACGGCCAGCGCTACACCGCTATTGATGGTGCCGGCAAGGATGTCGACATTCTCCCGCATAACCAACTCTTTTGCCATGCTCAGGCCGATGTCGACCTTGAACTTCGTGTCGCGGGTCCTGAACTCTATTTTCGAGCCAAGAACGCCTTCCTTATTGATCTCATCCATGGCAAGCTTGAAGCCGTTGAGCGCGTCGTTTCCAAAAACTGCAGCCGGACCGCTGTAGCAGTCTATGATTCCCACTTTTATCGGTTTGGCGGCTGAGGTTGATGGAAGGATCAAAAGGAGTGAAACGAAACAAACGAGACCGATGACTACCCAGGATACCTTTCTCATAATAAACCCCCTTCTTCATGTTAAAAGTTAGAATTTATTACACATATCCTTATATCCTCGCTGTGTGCCTCGCAAGCGGCTTCTTCGCTTAGTAACTCTCCTGCGGCCGTTTGTCAAGCCGATATCAACGTACGGCCCAGTTACCCGGGTTCATGATTCCATTTGGGTCCAACAGGCCTTTCACCCTCCTGATGAGCTCCAGCGTAGTGGGATCCATCCTCTCCATAGCCAGCCTCTGAGCGCCGGCCTCACCCTTCCACACCATGCCTCCCAGCTCAAAGGTGAGCCTGTTCGACTCATCCAAGGCCTTTCGCGTGTTTTCTATATCCCTTTGATCGGCCCGGTTGAAGGAGTAGTTAAACCCGAACATAATGCCGGGGCCCGGCAAAATCTGGTGCACATAGGAACAGAGCATGCCGTATTTGTGGGCAATCTCGATTCCTCCCCTCCATGCCTCTGGAACCGCGTCTATGGGCAGTATCGCCCCGGTGTACTCAAAGCCGCCGCCCTTTCTGAAATCCGCGGCCAGCGCTGCCAAGGGAGGCACATCAATAAATCGCTTCCTCAAGGCCGGATGCAGATCTTCCACAAATTGTATTACCTTCCCTCCTTTGAACCCCTTGAACAGGTTCTTGTAAGCGTTCATCTTCAGTTCAAGCTCCTCAGGGGAGTTCGCGGAAACGATTATCACGAAGAACACATGATTCATCCAGTCCGGTTTCTCCTGCATGATGAGGAAGAAATCCTCCAGGAGATCCAGGTACGTAACCTCGCGTACGGCATCCGGGATTCCATCTATGTCATCGCTGGAAAATGCCATAACCTCCCTGAACCGTGGTTTGGGATAAAGCCGTAAGGAGAGCTTTGTGACCACTCCCGTGGTTCCGAGCCACCCGATAAAAAGACCTGCCAAATCCGGAAGAGGACCCCGGGAAAACCAATAGGGGCTTACCGAGCACGAACCGATCCTGCACACCTCTCCGGTAGGCAGCACGACCTCCATCCCGTTTATCATATCCGAGTTCACCCCGTATCTCGGCGAGATATGGCCGTGTCCCTGTATGAGGGCATTAGCCACTACCGTGACCGTGGGAGGCGCTTCGGGCGTTGAGTGTTGAAGGTGGGGATGATGGTCCTGGAGATAGGTCTTCAGAGCCGCCTGAGAAACGCCTGCCTCAATTAATGCATACCTGCTTCCCTCATTGACCTCGATGATCCTA
>CAYPNL010000083.1:0-1828 GCA_964412045.1 uncultured Desulfobacteraceae bacterium | reverse complement strand
ATGTCGGGAAAATAAAATCGACCTCCATCAGATTAACGAGAACCATACGGTACGCTGTTGGAAGGTAGGTTATGTTTGCTGAGAGAGACCCCTATCTGGGAGAGGATTTTTTTGAACATGAATTCAGCGTCTTGGCAATACTTATATCTACTTCTATGCCTTCCATTAGATCTTCAGCAGGGAAAACCCCAAGATGGAATGCCTCATTCCACATAGAATCTAAAGAGCTTTATTGCAGAGCTGAAAGAGCGTTTTCCGTCATGCCTGATAAAGTCATCTTCGAATTCTTGTAATGTTTCTGGGTGGTTGATCATTGTATCCATACGACTACTCACGGAGTCAGTCTGAAGCTGTTTAGACTGTCCTTCGACTTTGCTCAGGATGGTGAGTCGTTCGACTTTGCTCACGACCATGAGCGTATCGAATGGCTTGCCGAACCAAAGGCTTGAGGTGATCAGAAAAGCGCTGGTGCCGCAATTCTTCAGAAAAACAGAAGTTTTTCTCATAAAACACTGCTTCACAATGCACTGTATCCCCGTCCTTTCCTAACAGTCTTCAGCCTCCGGCCTGGAAGGGCCTACGCCCCGGAGGGCCTACAACCTATCTACCTTAGTAATTGCTTATCCGTAAAGGAGAAGGAACATATTTCATTCATACTACCAGAATGCAACCGAGAAGGCTATATGATATGAAAGGAAAAAATCCCCACCCGGAAATGGTGGGTCTTTTTGAGATAAATAGATGAAAGCGCAAGGCGCAAGAATGAAGGGCTATAGGGCGATACGAAGTCTTTCGCTGAACTCCTCCCGATAGGGAACCGAGCAGCAGGTGGGCTGGAAACGCGGTTGTAGCCCGAGGGAAACAGCCAGATCAATGGTCCTTTCCGACCACAGGGCCATCCTCGTGACACCCGCCCGGACTGCGAGCTCCTCCATACGTTGTCCATCCCCGTTTCTGGGTCTCTCACAGCCGAGCGATATGGAAGCATCAGGCATCATCAATCGAGCGGCTGCAATCAACCCGGCGATCTCCTCCGGCGATGGAGGTGAAACGCCCCACATGGGCGTTCCCTTGAGAGGAGTGAGCACCACGATGACGAGCGATGCAGGCTGAAAACGGGCGATCGTCCGGAGGGCTTCATATTCTCCCTGCATTCTTCCATACACAAGCCCTGCCACAATGTGAGGCACCACCTCGAGGCCCGCGCTCACGAGGCTCTCAAGCGAGCCTATCACCGTATGAAGTCCATCGAGGTGATAGATGTCCCTCGCGGTCTCCTCGTCGCCCATGATATCGATGAGTGCCTGATCTACTCCTGCCTGTTTGAGTCTTGCAGCAGTTGCGAAATCCAGAAAACCGCTATGCACGGAAATAAATAATCCTGTTTCGGATTTTACCCGAGAGATGGCCTCGTAAAACCGCTCCCACGGCAATCTGCCTCTCTGATCCGATCCCCCGCTCAAAAGCATGCCCACCCTCCCCGAATCCGCCAGGTTTCGGCACTTCGTAACCAGCGTCTCAGGATTTGCGACCGGTATCATGGGTTTCAACAGCAAACCCTTGCAATGCTCGCACAAAAGCTCGCATCTATCCCCTGTAAGCGATAGCGCTGGGTAGAGCCCTCTGAGGTTCCCGTATCTGATCATGCCGGGGAGATAAAAGGTCATCTCATCTCCATGATGCTCCCTGGCAACCTTGAACGCCTCGTCAAACAGCTTTTTGTCAATATCCGGCTTCCTATAATGGCTGACCTTTCCCATCGGTATTTCCTGTCCCTCGAATTAAGGCTCCGCTCGTCTGCGGGCTGATTTTCCTGAAAACGTATGCA
>CAYPNL010000082.1:0-2932 GCA_964412045.1 uncultured Desulfobacteraceae bacterium | reverse complement strand
GGTGGTGTCTTTTTTCCCATCATACCCTCGAACAGGGGGCATCAGCGTGGCGCTTCAAACCCAGCGCACAATCACCTGGTCATTGTCTTCTAGGGTCTTTGTCCGTGTGCGCTCGTTTGAAGCGGCCTACCAACTCGTCTTCATTAGGGTATGATGGGAAAAAAGACACCACCATGCCCATCGTCTCACCAAGATTCATTATGTGGCCTGAAGCATTGGCCATCGTTAGTTTTCATAGAGCTGCATGGTGCACTGAAAAAAACCTGATTTTGTTGAAGAGGAGCACGCATGGGAAAGATTATTCGAATTGATATGACGGAGAGAAGGGTCACAACCGAAAAAACTCCCGCGGACTACCAACTCCTCGGGGGAAGAGGACTCAGCGCGAGGATTTTGAACAGGGAGGTTCCCGCGCTCGCGCATGCCCTCGGCAGCGAAAACAAACTCATCATAGCCCCGGGCCTTTTGGCAGGGACCATGGCCCCTTCATTTGGAAGGATCTCCTTTGGCGCAAAAAGCCCGCTCACACAAACCATCAAGGAATCTAATGCCGGCGGCACCGCAGCGCAGAAACTCGACCGCCTGGATATCAAGGCAATCATCATCCAGGGTAAACCCAAGGACGATCAAGGTTATATTCTCTTGATAGGTCAGAGAGAAACGAAACTTCTCCCCGCCCCTGAGCTATCCGGAAAAAAGAACTACGAATTAGTAAGGCTCCTCCAAGATAGATACGGCAAAGATATAGGCGTCATCTCTATCGGACCGGCTGGAGAAGCGAGGATGACGGCATCCACCATAGCGGTAACGGATCAGGACGGCAGGCCATCTAGACACGCTGCAAGGGGAGGCCTCGGCGCGGTCATGGGTTCGAAGGGCATAAAGGCCGTGGTCATCAATGCTGAGGATGCTGGGGTTGTAAAACCCATAGACAGGGAGGCGTTCAAAAAGACGCTCAAAGATCTGATAGAAACCCTGAAACGAGACAAAGGCTCTCAGTCGTTCTCTCGGTTCGGGACGCCGGGCGGGATCGAGCGCCTGAGCCAACTGGGGAGCATGCCGAGTTGGAACTATCACGGCGGCACCGTAGAGGGCATAGAGAATCTCTATGGGGATAGGATCGCAAAGATCAATCAGGACAGAGGAGGGCGAATGCATGGGTGCATGCCGGGGTGCGTGATTACCTGCTCGATTGTCTTCCATGGTGATGATGGAAGGCATCTCACATCAGCACTCGAGTATGAGACCTTGGCCATGCTCGGCAGCAATCTGGCCATTACCAACCTCGATGCAATCGCACGCATGGACAGGATGTGCGATGAACTCGGTGTCGATACCATCGAGGTAGGCAGCGCAATCGCTCAGGTCATGGAGGCAGGGGCCATTCCGTTTGGGGACGAAAAAAGCGTACAGGAGGTCTTAAAAAAGATCGGCGAGGGTGACTATCTAGGGAGGGTTGTTGGGCAGGGTGCTGCCTTCACGGCTCACTATTTCGGGCTCGATCGGGTCCCTACGGCAAAAGGCCAGGCCATCCCAGCCCATGATCCGAGGGCCTGCAAGGCAGTGGGGGTTACCTACTGTGTTTCGCCCATGGGCGCAGACCATACAGCAGGCCTCGATTACAGGGATTCCTTCTCCAAAGAAGGTCAGGTGAAGAGGTCGAGGGACAAACAGATACTAATGGCCGCGAATGACTCCGTGGGGTATTGCTTTCTGGCCATGCCTTCTAAGGGGAGCCTCATGTATGAAGTATTCGCCAAGCTGATCAATGCCAGGTACGGCACGGATCTGACTGAGGAGAATGTGGCAACTATGGGAATCACCACTATAAGGGAAGAGCTGGCCTTTAACCGCTCAACAGGCTGGAGGGATGTCCACAACAGACTGCCTGATTTCATGAAGACGGAGAAGCTTCCTCCGCATGAGGTGGTATTTGATATACCCCAGGAAGAAATAGATTCAATCTATGAGGATCTGGGTTAACTGCTCTCAAAATTCTTTTGACAAACAACATCATCCTTGCTATAGGCCGGGGAGAAGAAAGGAAGTTTTATCACCCAAAGAATAGTAATTTTGTGAAGATAAGGGCGGAGGAAAAAATGAAAAGAAATCATAATCTTTTACTGTTTTTGACAATCGGAATTCTTTTTGGCTTGTTTATAGCAGCAACAGGACAATGCCTAGCAGATACTGGAGGAATGCGATATTCTATCCTAGTATCTAAGTTTGAAAATCGTTCTAACTGGAGAGGTCAATGGAGTATTGGAGATGCCTGGGGTGCAATCCTGACAGACAGCCTAAACCAGACAGGCAAATTTATTGTGTTAGGCGAAAATGATATGCGTCAGGAGGCTATGGAGGAGCAGGACTTTGCCGCCAGCGGAAGGGCAGCCGGCGGTGGAAAAAAGGTGGTGACCGGCCAGATGACCCCGGCCCAACTTCTTGTCAAGGGTGACATCACCCATTTTACAGACGAAACATCCGGGGGCGGCGGTGGGATAGGATTTAAAGGTATCAGGCTAGGCGCGAAAGGCAGCGAAGCAGAAATAAATACGGTAATGTATATCGTTGATTCCAGCACCGGACAGGTAATGGCATCAAAAAAATGTTACGGTAAGGTTACCAAAAAAGGCCTCTCTGTCGGACTTTCTAAGGGAGGGTTCAGCGGTGATATAGGAGGCTTCAAAAAGACAAACGCTGGCAAAGCCATTGAAATGGCAGTAGACGAAGGTGTAGAATTTTTAGTATCAAAATTAGATAGTATACCCTGGAGTGGCACCATTATCCTCACAAAAGGAGACAATGTTTACATCAATAGAGGAGAAAGGGAGGGGGTTAGTGTCGGACAGACTTTCGTTGTAGGAAAGGTAACAGTATTGAGAGATCCAGATAGCGGTGAGATGCTTGACCAGAGCATAGAGAGCGTAGGCAG
>CAYPNL010000081.1:0-2524 GCA_964412045.1 uncultured Desulfobacteraceae bacterium | reverse complement strand
TGTGGCGATTGCAGAGGCAAAGGTGCACCCGGTTCCATGGGTATTGTTGGTAGGGATACGCGGCCCGCGGAACTCAAAAAAGGCCGTGCCGTCGAAAAGCACGTCCACGAGCTCCCCCTCAAGGTGCCCTCCCTTTACCAGCACATTCCTGGCGCCCATATCATGGATGCGGCGTGCCGCCTCCTTCATGGCCTCGAGATGATCAACCTTCATGCCGGCGAGCACCGATGCCTCGGGGAGGTTCGGCGTCACTACAAAGGCACGGGGGATCAACTCCTTTCTCAGCGCCTCTTGGGCCTCTTCCTTGAGCAGGGGGTCTCCGCTTTTCGCCACCATGACTGGGTCGACAACTACGCGCTTTACGCGATATTGTGCGATTTTGGATGCGACTAGTCGGACGATCGCGGAGCTTGAGAGCATCCCTGTTTTCACCGCATCTGCTCCGATATCCTCCATGACCGAGTCTATCTGCTGTTCGATGAACTCAAGCGGCACCTCATAAACCGCCTGAACCCCTACAGTGTTCTGTGCGGTGAGCGCTGTGATCACGCTCATGCCGTATCCGCCCAAAACGGTGATGGTCTTTAGATCCGTCTGAATACCGGCTCCGCCTCCGGAATCAGAGCCGGCAATAGTTAAGATTCTCTTCATGGCTGCTCCTCTGTCAGGGTGAATGAGCTCAAGGTTACATATGGAGCGCTCGATCAAAGCTACAAATCACGTGTGTGTTCGTGTCAGAAAACCATATCTTTACTTGGAGAGGTTGTGCTGACCGAAGATCATGGAGCTGAAAAAAAGCCGTAATCCCAGATTTCAGAATTACGGCTCTCTGTTTTTCAACCGCGTTCCCTACGTCGGAATTACCCGGACAGGTTCAAGGGGTCATTCCATCCACCTACTCGTGGTCGGAATTTCTCAGCAAACCAGCTCCCCCAGCATTTTTTATCTTTCTAGCCTAATCCCCCGCGCCTGTCAACAGGAATTTGAAGGATTGTATTGAGGTGATTTTATCTCTTATCGATTGGGCTACCGTACATTTTCCCCCAGAAGTGCACACCAAATCGTGCATAAATGCACGGTATTGTATGCACTCCTGCAAATCCTCAGCCGAAGATTCTTCTCCGTCAATCCATTGCCGGAATAATTGAGATGTTCATGCGTTTTATCATAATGCTCCTTAAGGGTTATCCAATACATATTTCAAGATGCTTGGTTCATCGTACATTCCCTCTTTTCCATGAAATGTAAGGGAAATCGTGGTGTTGGCATAGATATTGGGTAAGAGAAGCGTGGTCAGACAATATTTACGCTGGAGAGGGATCATTGTGCGCAGCGATTCTGATCATGACGTAAACGCATCTCGATCCAAACTATAGAAAGAATTGTTGATGAGAAATAGTATGGAGGGAGTCATGACCGCTATGGCAAAAAGGTCTTTCTGTATTGTGGCTATCGTGTGTATTTTTTCCGCCATCTTTTCACCTGCCTTTGCAAGCGAGGTGACTGTATTCGGGCCAACAGAATATATGCGAACTACGGATCTCCCAAATGTCTATACCGATACCTTTTCCGCTTTTCCAAACGAAGGCATTCTTATTATTGAAAATGGGGATGAGGATGGGAAGCACCGAGTAACCAGCGCCCTGGTATTTATTAATGGAGCGCAGATATTTGCTCCCGATGATTTCAAACGGCAGGTCTATCTCATGGAGGCCCAGGTTGATCTGTCTGAGAGCAATAATTCGATTGTGGTAGAACTGAGAAGCAACCCGGGAACATACCTTACCATAAGGGTAATCCAGGAAACGGATATTCCCACTGTCACGATAAAAAGTGATCCTGAGACCATCTGCGTGGGTGAGTCTTCTCTCTTGACATGGGGCTCGACAAATGCTGATTCATGTGTCATCGAGCCTGACATTGGCAGTGTAGAGGTAAACGGTTCCATCACAGTATCGCCAACAAAGACCACCACCTATACCATCACAGCATCAAACCCTGTCGAAACAGCAACTGCCAGTATAACGGTAACTGTCATTGCGCTAAATGTATCCATAATTTCTCCCTTGGATGGCGCCACGATCTCACGGTCTGATATCATGGTAAAAGGCGCCATAGCCAATCCTCTCGGCAGTGAAGTAGGGATCACGGTGAACGGGATCGTTGCTATGGTTGCGGGAGATCAGTTTGTAACAAACCATGTCCCTCTCGAGGAAGGAGCAAACACCATCACTGCCACTGCCATGGATTGGGAGGGAAACATGGCCAGCGCCTCAATCACCGTGTACGCTGAACCGGAAGGGGAGTATATAATGATAACCGCGGACGATGAGTCAGGCACTTCACCCTTTGAAACCACCCTGAGGATAGAGGGCTCATTCAGCTTCACCGATCCTTGCCTCACCTGCACCGGCCCCGGGATGGTTGAGTTTTTGGGAAGCTCAGAGGAGAATGAATATGAGCTTCGGATAACCGGTGAAGGCGTGTATTATTGCACCGCAAAGGTAAACGATACTGAGAATAA
>CAYPNL010000080.1:0-10104 GCA_964412045.1 uncultured Desulfobacteraceae bacterium | reverse complement strand
GAAAATACCTCAAGGGTTATTGTTTCATCGTAGCCTATTTCCTTGAGTGCTCTGACTATTTTTGGAAACTCAATGTTCCCGGCGCCAATGGGCAGATGATTGTCATCCTTTCCTAGGTTGTCATTCGCGTGTATATGGTAAATTCTGTCGGGAAAGCGTTGGATAAAGTCAATTATCTTGGCGCCAACTTTATCACCTATATGCGCATGTCCGGTATCGAGGGTCATCCTGAGTTGTGGAAAGCGTTCGAAGACATCGTCAAAGTCCTCCGGGTCAACCAGAGAATGAGATTGCGGAAACATATTCTCGATGCAAAGACAAACTCCAAGCTGATCCGCCGTATCCACAATGGCCTCAAGGCTTTTCAAGGCATACTGCCGCACCTTATCTATTACGAACATGCTGAGTCCCATATGAATACTTGGATGAAGCACAGCCTTCATGCTCCCAAGCTCTGCTGCAACCTCAAGGGATTTGAGCGTCTCCTTCAAAGACGCCTCCCTCAAGCTTTCCGTGAGATCCGCAGTGGATACAAAGGTGGGCAGGTGACAGATGAGCTTCATATTCAAGCCTTGAAGAGCATGGATGAGCTCGTCCTTGATCCGCCGAATTATCGTGTAATGCGCCTTAGGCGCATCCATGGTGAGCTCCAGGTAGTCAAACCCAAGCTTCGCTATGGTCTCGAGCTCTTCAAGGACCGGTTTTACAGGAAAATTCGTGGCGCCGTACAGCATTGTTCCATTACCTCCTTTTTTCAGAGCGGCCCTGTGGGCCTAAACGAGCATGGCGTCATCGTAGGCTCATGGCAGCAAGCGTCAAAGCACATGAGTTACAACACCAAGCCATAACGATACATATGTCGTTGCACTATCTATTGTCAACGAATAAGGGAAGGACTATGGGATATGGTCCTTGACAATTCAGGTTTTTTAATAATAACTATTCTGCCATAATCCTCATCACCCAGTGGACTGTGTTGAGATCTCATTAGGATGACGTAGATAGTCCTGGTGAGTTTTTTATTTTTATGGCTTCGTATATCGCCGGGTACACAGGAGACGGTATCCATGAATGAAAGGGCTAGCAAAACCTCTGCCCTCCTTATTGCCACGTTGAGTTCCCTACTCACGCCGTTCATGGGCTCTTCGGTGAACCTCGCGCTTCCTGCCATCGCGCGGGAGTTCGGCATCGATGCCGTGGTACTCAGTTGGGTTGCCACTTCATACCTGCTCGCCTCAGCGGTGTCGCTGGTTCCCTTTGGAAGGCTGGCCGATATTTACGGGAGAAAGAAGATATTCACTTACGGTATAACCATATTTACGCTCACTTCTCTTCTCTCTGCTTTCTCCACTTCCTGTTTTATGCTCATCGTATGTCGTGTGTTTCAAGGGATTGGGAGCGCCATGATCTTTGCTACTGGAATCGCAATCCTCACCTCGGTGTTCCCCCCTTATGAGAGGGGCAAGGCATTAGGGATAAATATCGCAGCAGTATACGTGGGTCTATCCTTAGGTCCATTTCTGGGAGGATTGTTGACACAGCAGCTTACCTGGAGGAGCGTATTTCTGGTCACCGTACCTCTTGGGCTGCTCATTATTGGAGTGGTGTGGCGGAGGCTTCCAGGGGAGTGGGCAGAGGCAGAAGGTGAGACCTTTGATGTAGCGGGCACCATTTTGTACGGCCTCTCGCTCATTGCAATCATGAGTGGTCTTTCCACACTTCCCGCCATGAAAAGTGTCGTGCTGATCCTTTTTGGCGTCATAAGCCTATTCCTATTTGTGGCCTGGGAACTGCACACCGCGCAGCCTGTGTTGAACCTCATGCTGTTCCTGTCCAACAGGGTATTCGCCTTTTCGAACCTTGCTGCCCTCATCAACTACAGCGCCACATTTGCCGTAACCTTTCTGCTGAGCCTCTATCTTCAGCACATCAAGGGACTGAACCCCCAAAGTGCGGGCATTATCATGGTTGCACAGCCCCTCATGCAGGCTGCTTTCTCGCCGCTAGCCGGCAGCCTGTCTGACAGGATCGAGCCCAGGACTGTCGCCTCAGCGGGGATGTTCGTTACCTTTATCGGGCTCGTGTGTCTCACGATCCTGGATGAAGCCACCAGCATTGCGTTTATCATTGGCAGTTTGATGGTGCTCGGGTTTGGCTTCGCGCTCTTTGCCTCCCCGAATACCAATGCCATCATGGGATCGGTTGAGAGGAGGTCCTATGGGTTGGCGTCGGGCTCACTGGGTACTATGCGCCTGGTAGGCATGATGATCAGCATGGGGATAGCCACCCTTATATTCGCCCTTCTTATCGGAAGGGTTCCTATTACCCTAGAGACATATCCATTTCTCATGAAAGGCGTGAAAATGGCATTCAGGGTCTTCGCCATCCTCTGCCTCGGAGGCCTTGCTGCATCGTTGGTCAGGGGAAGAGTGCGCACCAATAACAATTCGATGTCGACTTTTCTATGAGCGCATACCTCTTCAGAGGTCAGCTCCGTTTAAGGCGAATGTGTCGGGGGAATAGACAATCTTGACTAGGGATGGGATGGAGACACTGAAAGAGGGCATTTGCATCCTGCTGGTGCGCCATGGAGAGACCGACTGGAATAAGGCGCACCGCTTCCAAGGAAGGAGCGACGTACCCCTTAACCAAACAGGAAGGGATCAAGCTCATACCCTGGCTAAGGCACTGAAAGGGGAATGCATAACAGCCATCTATTCCAGCACCCTGGTTCGGGCCTTGGAAACGGCACGAATCATCAAGGCCTATCACCCAACAACTCCCCTCATCCAGGATGAAGGTTTCGTTGAGATGGATCTGGGGGACTATGAGGGAATGCAGGCTCAGCAATGGGCTGAGAAATACCCGGTTTTTCGAAAGGCCTGGCTTGAAACGCCTCTATCCGTGAGCATGCCAGGAGGGGAAAGCCTCCTAGAGGTGCAGGCGAGGGCCATGGAAACCCTGGAACGCATCAGCATTCGCTACCCGCCGGAAAGCACCCTTCTTGTCTGTAGCCACAGTTTCGTGAATCGTGCCATACTATGCCATGCCCTTCATCTATCACTCGACAGATTTCGAGAGCTTCAACAGGAGACCGCAGCCCTCAACGTTCTTTACAAATGCGGTGATCGATGGCATGCGGAATCCGTAAATGCGCGGCTCCATCTCAAGGACGAGCACACCTAAAGGAAAAGGCCTAAGAGGTTTCCTGCCTTTTGCCTCCGTTTGCGATCAGCGCCTTTACCGGATCAAGACCATAGGGCGATCCCTGCTCGATGGCCTTGAGCACGGTGCCGCCGCCGGTGAAGAAGTAATATTGCGAGTTGTCAAGTGTTGACAGATAGAGACCTGGGCAGAGGTTCTTGAATTCCTGGAGCGTATCGCCGCCTCCGTAGAGTTTAATCGCTTCTGTATTGTGATCTATCTTGCTGTCTAGAGCGGCTGAACCCTCTGTAAAGTGCGGCGTGTAGCCCATCACGGCATTGACAAAGATAGTTTTTGCTGAATACAAGGCATCGGATATGAAAGGATCGGAAAACGATTCCTGCGAGATATCTAGGATGTAGTTGAATGTGTTCCCTTTTTTGAACTCCTCAAGCGATCGTACTCGATATCGCCCTTCAATCTTACCCTCTAGAGTATCGGACTCATAGAGATAGGGGAGTTCCATGATCTTATGGTGAATCTTGTCTATCTCGACCAGGTTTTTCGCGGCCTGCACATCCTCCGGGGCAATGCCCTTGATTACTACGCCGTACTTAGCGCAGAGGTAGGTATTGTAAATAATGCCGCCCAGTATGAGTTTGTCCACCTTCTTATAGATTTCATTGAGCGGGCCGATTTTGGTGTTGTATTTTGCGCCTGCCACCACTGCGATAAACGGCCTCTGGGGTGTAAGGACCTGGTTAAGATTCTTGATTTCCTTTTGCATGAGATACCCTGCAAAGGACGGCAGATATCTCGTGATGTCGCATGTGGAGACATTAGGCTGCCAGGAACCGAATGCATCGTTCACATACACCTCGGAGAGCCCGGCCAGCTGAAGGGCAAACGCTTCCCGCTGCTCTGTTTCCGACTCCTCTCCCTGGAACCACCTCGTATTTGGCAGATATATGGCACCGAGCCTTTTTTCTCTCAGATCTCGAATGGCAATATTTATCGAGGTATCGATGCTCTTGATCCCCCTATCTCCCTCTGGCCTAAATTGGGGACAGAAGATCTTTGTGTGGAGCTTTCGCTCCAGATATTCTGCGATGGGCTCTACCGAGGTTGATTCATCGACGGTTATCGTTCCGTTTTTATCTCTCGGCCTTCCGATATGCGTCATGAAGATTGGTCTGCCTCCCCGTTCTACGATGTTAAAAATGGTGCCGATAGTCTGGTCTATCCGGTATGGGTCCTGAATGACGCCCTTCTTGACCACATTATGGTCGACCCGAAGAAGCACTACCTTGTTTTCCACATCAGCATCCTGCAGAAGTGGAAGCTTTGGATCAATCGCCTGCTCCATGTGTATACCCCAGTGTTTATTGTTGTTGTTTCGGTACTGAAGAGCTAACCTTTTATCATTCTATTTTATTATAAGATATTCAAAGAGATTGACAAACTAATAAATCATGGCAAATTTCGAAACAATCAGTATGAATATCTGATATCCTTCTCGTAAGGCATTTATTATGTATGGAAGGCCGTAGTGAATCCAGAAGCTTTAGCCTTAATCTAGAATCCTTAGCAGTTCACGGACGGTCAGCTTTATACTATCCTGCTGATATATCGTTTCAGATGAGGCTCGTGCCTTTTGCCGTGAATCCTTGACAGAGCGTATCTCCACCGTATAAAAGTGTTGAGGGTAAGGAGAAGATCGATGTATGAAACTATGTTATTCTAAGGAGGTGCACGTATGTCAGGAATTATTCGTTTTCTCGGTCACGCGTTTGTCGAGTTTACTAGCTCTGATAACAAGGTCATCCTCTTCGACCCCTGGACCAAAGATGACGGGAACCCTGCCTGCCCCATCGGAACGGAGGAGATCGAACGGGCTGATCTGGTTTTGGTGAGCCACGACCATTTCGATCACATCGGATCTGCTATGGCTATCTGTAAAAACACAGGGGCTTTGTTGGGCGGAGCAGTTCAAACAGTACGGAGATTGATCGAAGATGGCTTGAGCACAGAGCAGGTCGTTAACTTCGGCTCCGGCTACATGGTCGGCGGAGGAGTAGAGCTCGACTGGGTGAAGGTGGTCTCAATCCCTGCTTTCCACTCTTCTGACACCGCCTGCGCAATGGGTACCATTGCGAGGGCAGCTGACGGCACCACGGTCTACCACGCGGGAGACACTAGTATTTTCGGCGACATGGAACTTTTCGGGCGTCTTTACCCCCTGGACGTGGCGCTCGTCCCTATCGGTGGCGTGTTCACTATGGATGCCTATCAAGCGAGCGAGGCGGTGAAAATGCTGAACCCAAAACTTGCAATCCCTATGCACTACGCCTCGTTTCCAATTGTGGCCAAGACGGCAGACGAGTTCATAGGCCAGTGCCTTGAAAAGGCCTCCCATGTGAAGGTGGTCGCGCTCCACGCCGGCGAGAGCGTAGATATCTAAGGGATGGTAATGATTTTTTGAACTCGTTGATACAAAGAGAACAGTTGACTATTCAATAAAGAGATTTTTTAATCCTTGACATGTCTTCCCAAGTCTTATAATCTATTACGTATCTTAACCATAACCGTTAAAAAGGAGGGGAGAGATGCCGGAGAGTACTTACAAGATCATTGAATTGGTAGGCACGAGCACTACATCTTGGGAAGATGCAGCCAAGGGTGCCGTTGAGACAGCGGGCAAGAGTCTCAGAGATCTGAGGGTTGCAGAGATCACCAAACTGGATATGACCCTCCAGGATGGAAAGGTAAACTCATATCGCGCCAGGGTTAGCGTCTCATTTAAGTATGTCAGGGAAGAGGATTAGTTCAATTGGGGGGAGATCTTGACTGCCTCATCCCTCTTGAAACAGGGAATGGGTTGAGACCTATGCGGGGTAACCATAGTTCCTGAGGAAGGCTCGCGAGACCTCACCCAACCTATTTCGGTCAGGGGAATTCCGGTCTCACGAGTTTTCTTCGAGACTTCTCCTGCCTCCGAAAGAGCTGCAGCAATCAGAAGTGCTCCTGATGCGATAATTCCCATGGGGTCGAGATGAAAAGCCTCGCAGAGGATCTGTGACTCCTCAGAGATGGTGATAGCATCTCTGTTCACGTCGATGTCTTTGCCCGCAGCGATTGATAGCTCGTGCAGGCCATTCGCAAGTCCGCCTTCAGCTTGTTGCAGGATCGAAAATAATACCAGTGATAGCCGTAACATCTTTCAGGATATAATCGGCTCCTGCTTCTATGAATCCTTGGGGAGAAATCTTTCCGGTCAATACACCCGCTGTCTTCATGCCCAACCGTTTCCCCCCTTCTATGTCCATGATATGATCACCAACCATGAGACACCGGGTCGGATCACCCACCTCCATCTCTTTCAAGGCCAAGGCGAGATGGTCTGGGTGTGGTTTAACACGGGACACGCAGTCCCTTGGGAGGTATACGTCGGAAAAGCGTTCAATGTCCGGAAAAACCATCTTTACCGCCTTATCGCAGTTTCTCGTTATCACGCCAATCTTGATGCCCCGTTTTCTCAGCAACTTGAGCATGCGTGGAACGCCAGGTAACTTTTTGCCGCTCCTTGCAGCCTTGACCTCGTGCTCAGTGACGAGTTCGGCGGCCTTTTGATAAAATGCCAAACCCTTTGGCGAACTCCTGTTTGAGATCAGCTCATGAGCCTCATCGATGGTTTCAAGCACATATGATTCCCGGAGGGAATGCGGTTCAATGCCATACGCTACGAGGAGCTTTTCCACTGCATGACGCATACCAACAAAATCGATGTTTAATCGGACAAGGGTTCCATCGTAATCGAAGACCACGGCGTATGGAGGTGATTCTATTGCTGTCATGGAAACCTTCGCTTGAGTCCCCTCACCAGTACTTCCCCTTCATGTCTTATTGCGAGTTCCTTTCCCATTGGATTTTGGGCCATTTCAAGACTACTTTCAACAACGGAGCGTAGGAAAAACAGCAGGATATGTCAAGCTTATGATGCAACCACCCCCGGTCTCTTTTATCACCTCTGTGATAGGTTACATGTAGGGACGGAGATGCCGGTAGATATAATTTCTTTCCGCTGGATAGGATTTGATAGTTGTGTTTGATAGGGCAGTTATGGTAATAATTACGGTTAGTACGATCCCATAGGATGGATTGGTAGAAGCAAATCTAATACATGAGGTCGCTTGTGACACAACCTAAAACCGCATATATCTTTCCAGGACAGGGCTCCCAATACCTAGGCATGGGACAGGAGTTTTATGATAACTTCGAGATTGCTGCCTTTGTGTTCTACAGGGCTAACAGGATCCTTCATAAGGAATTTGAAAAGATTATCTTTGGCAAGATACCCGATAAGGTCCGCGACAGGGTTAGCCGGAGCCATATATTCTTCAAGGAAGAGAGCGACGAGCTTGGCATCACGAGGGGGCTCAAAACGCAGCTCGATAAGCAAGTTCAGATTTCTACCTACATAACCTCATGGGCTGCTTTTTGTGCATTTAAGGAAAGAATCAAGGATGAGGAACTCAGCGTAAAGCCTGAACTGATGGCAGGACATAGTTTCGGGGAGTACGCGGCGCTTACCGCAGCAGGTGTTATCAATTACGATACAGGGCTGCAACTGGTCAATCAACGTGAGCATGTCATGATTTCCCGAGCCAAGGATATCGATGGCGGTTTGGTGGCAATTATCAATAAAAATCGGGCACTCACACAGGAAGACGTAAAGAATATCAGCCTTTATGGTGGCAGAGAGGTTCTCCATATAGCGCTCTATAACTCTTCCCACCAGAATGTGTTCGGAGGCACAAATAAAGACATAACCGCGAGCAAGCAATTACTCAAGGAATCAGAGTTCCGTGCCATAGACCTGCCTGTGTTAGGTCCCTGGCATACCCCGCTCATGAAGCCTGCCAGTGAACAATTAAAAGCATACATTGAGGAAGGGGATTTTTCCTTTAAACCTTCCCAGATACCGATCATATCAAATACGTTGACCGACGATCTCATCCATCCAAAGATCATGACGCGCCCCGACGAGATCAAAAGCGAGCTGGTAAATCAACTCGATCATCCGGTCTTATGGGCACAGACGATACGAAAAATGCTTGAGGAGTACAAGATTACTCGGATATTTATCTTTGGGCCCGGAAAGATTACCCACAAGATTATCAACGAAGAATATCCTGGTGTAAAGGTGGTTCGGGTGGAGGATATCCAAACCCTAGAGGAGGCTATCGAGGAGATACGCTACCCTGGAAGGAAAATGGAGAACTCACCTCATGACGAAACAGAGTCTAGGCCCTAAGGGAAAGGAGATTGTTCCTGCTATCCCATTTATTTCCCTGGCCCTCCGGCCCAGCCCATCTTTTTGTTGAATAACTGCTCAAGTGCAATCTCATAATCCCGTGATCCTGGAGTAAGGGATCTGTTATGAGAGAGCTGTTGAAAAATTTCTTCTTCAGCTCGCTCAAATCGTTCGTTGATCTGAGTGATGATGCCATCTATAAGCTTGTAAATTTCGAGGTCGGTCCCGTATATGTCGATTACATGGGGATCGTTGATAATCACCTCCAGTATGTACTGTGTTAGATAGAGCGCATAAGGATTCGGGCGGGGGATGATATTTCTTATGGGGGCGATGAAATATCGAAAGTCGAACTCGCTGGTTTTATAAGCCTTATTAAGGCCCTGCATAATGAGATCAGAGATTGCCTGAGGATTTTCGGTCTCGATTATTCTTTTAAGAAGCAAGGCTTGTGAAACCTTATTGTGTATTTCCGATAGCTTAAACTTAAAGAATCTATCTCTTCTAATGGATTCTCTTTTTTCCTTTCTTTCCAGTTTATCTATTAATTTATCGTGCGTTCTCCCGCTGTATCGATATTTCATTGCATGACTATCTTATTGACTTTGTTTTAAGTTTCTTGTGGTGGAGCAATACTAGCCGTTCCTGAATCCTTGTTGGTCTTGTTTTGCCCTTCATCTTTTTTTGAGGATTTATTTTTCTCCTTTGTTGCCGGCCCAGTTTTCCTAGATGCATAATCGGTTACATACCAGCCGGTTCCTTTTAGATGAAAGGTATTATTTGAGATAATCTTTTTCACTGGCCCACCACATACCTCGCATGTCTCCAAAGGCTGATCGGAAAATTTTTGCCATACCTCGCTGATATGGCCACATTTGTTGCACTTGTATTCATAAATCGGCATGTATCATCCTCCCTGCACCACTCATAATAGCGATCAGAGCATATAGGTGTCAATCTTTCTTCTCGTGGGCATATAGTGCCGAAATAGATGAGAAAGATTGGGCAAGGATAGCTCCTTCAGTATCTCGTAGGTCATTCGGTGCACTATTTGCTCCTCCTCTAATCGCCTCATCTCTTCTTTTACATCGAACCTCTCTTCAAATCTGAAGAATCTCACAATATGCACCAATTCATGCGTCAGTATATACACCAAAAGGGAAAGCAGTGCCAACCCTTTGTCCCTTTTAAGGGCACGGATAATCTGATGATCTTGAAGGCATATCAGATAAAATTCCCGGCCGTTCGGCTCTGTACAGCCGTGCTCACTCTTTGTGCATTTTTTTAATACTGCAAATACATTATCTCTAATGTCATCGCTAAATAGTTGCGCGAGCGTCTTCAGATCAAAGGGGTTCCGCTTCCATTCCGACACGGACAACCGATAATAATTGCTCGTCATGTCCTCAGCAATATAGAGAGCATCGCTTACAATACTCAATTGCTCTTTGTTAAACTGTTGCACGTACACACCACGAGAAAAGGTAATACAAAAAAGCCTTCTGTCAATTGGATAAAGAGACTTTTTCTTGGTGGCGGTGCAGGGATTCGAACCCCGGACACTACGGATATGAGCCGTATGCTCTAACCACCTGAGCTACACCGCCATAGCAATATTATTATTGCCTAAAATCATTTTTTGTCAA
>CAYPNL010000079.1:0-4890 GCA_964412045.1 uncultured Desulfobacteraceae bacterium | reverse complement strand
TGTAGAAATCCTTGAGCATCTGTCTCCAATCGGCATGATTTTCCTCGATGTCATCCAGTTGCTGTTCCATATTGCTGGTGTAGCTGATCTGGAGGATCTCAGGGAAGGCCTCGATCAGTTTGTCGGTAACGATTGTGCCCAGATCGGTTGCATAGAAGAGGTTCTTATTTTTTTGCACGTACTTTCTACTCTGAATAACCTGGATGATCTGAGCGTAGGTGCTGGGGCGGCCGATCCCCTCGGATTCGAGCTTCTTAATCAGAGAGGCCTCGGTGTATCGAGGAGGCGGGGAGGTAAAATTCTGGATTGGGTCGATCTGAATTGCTGCCGTCTCCTGGTGTTGAGATAAGGAGGGAAGAAGGACATCCTCGGATGTATGCGGCACGCCGGCCACTGCATAATACCCATCAAAGACGAGCACACGACCGGTAGCCCGGAATACCAAGCTCCCTCCCTCAGCTATGCCGGAGATCAGGACCGTGGTGGAGTCCCATTGGGCATCGCTCATCTGACATGCCACAAACCGTTCCCAGATAAGCTTGTACAGCCTGTAGTGCTCCTGCTTCAACGATGAGTGAACGCTCTCAGGGGTGAGCTTTACATCGGTGGGTCGGATTGCCTCATGAGCCTCTTGCGCTGCCTTAACGGGTGTGGCGTATACGTTCGGTCTCTGTGGCAGATACTCATGACTAAAATGGGAATCGATATAAGCCCTTGCCATGTGAACGGCTTCAGGGGAGATATGTGTGGAGTCGGTCCGCATGTAGGTAATAAGCCCTACCGAACCCATTCCGTGGACATCCACACCCTCGTATAAGGATTGTGCGATGGACATCGTGAGCTGTGGAGAAAAGCCAAGTTGGCTGGATGCCGCCTGTTGAAGTGTACTGGTGATATATGGCGCAGAGGGGTGCGTTTTGGTCCGTTTGCCCTGAACCGATGCCACCCTCCAGACAGGACCTCCTGCCAGGTGACCCTTGAACCGTATCATCTGTTGTGCCGGCCCCTTGGCCGTGGGGTTTTGTGTCTCGATTTTCTCATCAACCCTGAAGCCCGCGCGTGTCAGGGCAGCCATGGTTGCCTCTGTATCCTTTGCCTCGAATTGTTTGCCATCGATCTCCACCAGATCCGCAGCGAGGCTGTGATGCTCAAGGAGCCAACGGTTTTTTTCCCGAGCCGTTCGTGTATCGAGCTTCCCCCTTTCCCCCCCTGCCGGTGTTTTCTCGAGCCATTCCCGCCATTGCTTTCCAATCGATCCGGCACGTTCCAGATCAGTGGTGAAGTAGCCCATCACCTTCCAGTACTCCTCCGGGATGAACGCCTCGATCTCTCGCTCTCGATCTACTACCAATCTCGTTGCTACAGATTGTACCCGGCCGGCGCTTAATCCACTGCCGACCTTTTTCCATAGAAGCGGCGAGACCTGGTAGCCGACGATACGATCCAGGATACGGCGTGCCTGCTGAGCGTTGACCTTGTCCATATCGATCGCGCGAGGATTGCGGAAGGCCTTGTCGATCTCACCCTTGGTGATGGCATTGAATACCACCCTGTGGGCATCCTCTAATTTGATCCCGAGCGCCTCTGACAGGTGCCATGCAATGGCCTCTCCCTCACGATCAAGGTCCGTGGCAAGCCAGATGCCCGATGCCTTTTTTGTCGCCTGTTTTAGTTGGTTGACTGTTGCCGCCTTCTCCTTGATGATCTCGTAGGTGGGGGTAAAATCGTTATCGAGGTCAACGCCGGGTACGGGGCTCCTGGCGCCCTTTGGATTTTTATCCGGGAGATCTCTCACGTGCCCTACCGAGGCAGAGACCACGAACTGGGGACCGAGATATCTATTGATGGTCCGCGCCTTGGCGGGCGACTCAACAATCACCAATTGTTTCCCCGCTGCATCAGGGACATGTGGGGATCTTCTGCTGCGCATTGTTGTTTTTTTCTCAGCCATCCTTGTTTGATACGTTGGAATACCTATGTTTGCTCAGTTTCAAGAAACCATGAACATCTTTCCCGGCAGCTGGTTGATCACTCCCTTGAGCTCAAGTCTCGTAAGGATGCTTGCGACCTTTGCTGAATCGAACGTGCTTGATCGCACGATAGAATCTATATGGATCGGGTAGTTGCTCAGCATTTCAAAGACCTGCCGTTCATCTTCATCCAGGGGAGGTACGGCCGGCTCTTGAGCTGGCGGCCCATCTCCTGGAGAGGGGGAGATTATCCCAAGCTCCTGGAGTATGTCATCCGCGTTTTCCACGAGTTTGGCCCCTTGCTTTATGAGAAAGTGGGTTCCGGTGCTCTTAAAGGATTCGATGCTCCCGGGAACGGCAAACACCTCTCTGCCCTGTTCCAGGGCAAGGGAGGCAGTGATCAGTGATCCGCTTCTTCGAGAGGCCTCAACCACGACGACCCCTTTTGAGAGACCACTGATTATCCTGTTCCGTATAGGGAAATTCCTTCCCTCAGGCGGGGTTCCAAGGGGAAACTCAGTGATCACCGATCCATGATCCGCAATCGAGTGATAGAGCTTGACGTTAGAGCCCGGGTATATCACATCTATACCGGAACCCAACACAGCAACGGTAGAGCCTTTTGCCCGTAAGCAGCCCCAGTGAGCCGCAGAATCGATTCCCATCGCCATTCCGCTGACCACTACGATATTTCGCATGGCAAGGCCTTTGCATATCTCCTCGGTCACCTTCAATCCGTAAGGGCTTGGATTCCGCGATCCTACGACCGCGAGCATGGTTTTTTGTAAGGGCAGATCGTTTCCCTTTATGTAGAGCAGGGGAGGTGGATCATGAATTTGTTTGAGATCCATCGGATAGGAGGAATCCACGATCTTTATGATCCTTGCGCCGATCTTTTTAATGCTCTCCAGCTCTTCGTGGGGATCCCCCTCCCATTCATTCGAGACAATCCTCTTTGCTGTTTCAGCCCGTATCCCCTCTACCTTGAGAAGCTCATGGAGCCCTGCGTTAAACACAGCCACAGGATCGCTAAATCTATCGAGCAGGCGTCGGTACGTGATGTTGCCCAAATTGGGAATCATCTTAAGCGCAAGCCAACTAGATGTAGGATCATTCCAGTGTTTCATGGAGAAGCATAGTGCGGATGTTTTTGCTGGAATATAATCAAAAGACTACAGAGTCAAGTTTTTTATTCACCAGGATATCTATCAGGCCGGTCTTCTTTGCTTCACGGGCAGCATGACGAAGCTTCTCGAGGTCGGTCAGATCCACCACATGATCGGCAGCCTTGCAGCCCATCTGTTTCAATTCACGAACAACCTCTCCAAGGGTCTCGAGGTTTTATCCCACACGATGGGATCCGCCCCTTTTTCTGCGAAGGCAAAGGTGCAGGCCTTGCCGATGCCCTGGCCGGCGCCGGTGATCAATACGATATGGCCGTCAAGCGACATCTCTAGGGTACTAGCTCTTGAAATGTTGGAAGCAGTTACTCTACGGGGCAGGTTGGCAAACTCGATAACCTCCTGAATTGCGTTTGCCAAGGCACAGGCCTGATCTTCACACCGTTGCCGAAGTCTTTCGATGACCAGAATACCACGCCGGCAGAGGTGTTTTTCGTAGTTGCAAGAATAAGGATGTTGGCCAGAATATCAGGGGGCAGGGCAACGCTCTGCTCCTTCTCAGGATGCGACTCCCGTTCCTCTATAACCTCGAATATGTTACCCCTCCTCACGCCTTGCTCAAATCCGCTGTCAATATACACCACGGAATATTGACCATGGAGCTGTAAATTTTCCTTCGCGGCTATCACAGTCGCAGCGAGATCACCATTGTATGGAATCGGAAGTACGCAGGGAGAGACGGGATGATACGGCATAAGAAGATCATCTCGGTAGATAGCCATGAATGACTCTTGTATCCTGGCGACGCAATACTCCTCTGTGACTTTTTCAATCACCATGATTCCCTTAAAGGAGTGGATATATCCACATTCCTCCTTGCTCAATGAATGTTTGATAGGTTTCGAGATACCATACACGGTAAAGGTATCCCCAGGATGAATATCTTCTTTATACATCTTCACATACACGATATCCTTTTCCCCTATCAGCACCTTTTCGGCCTCAAAATCAAAGATCCTGCCCCACGGCTCAATGGGGTTTTTGCGGAGAAAGCCGAGGGCCTCTACATTGGTGAGGCTCGTGACATCTATTCCCCGTATTTCCTTGGGCTTCACAGGCTCCTGAGATAGTTCAGAGGGCTTTTCTGCTTGAAGGGCAACCTCCTGCTTACCGGGTATAAGCGTTTCTCCTTTTTCGTATTCCAAGAGGGTGAGCACATCGCCGGGTTTAAGCCAGTGAGGATTCGTGATAAATTTATTCATTTCCCAAAGCTCAGGCCAGAGAAAGGGATCGTTGTAATACTTCTCACAGACTGACCAGAGCGTATCACCCTTCTGAACGACGTGGGTGATCACCGTCTGCTCTGCATGTATCGATGGAGCTAGATATGAAAAAAGGAAGAACCATACAAAAAGACCCAAGTAGATATGTTTATACCGCACCTGTCTCGTCCTTGTCATGATTGCTCTCCTTCACTAGAATCGCCTTTTAAGCTCCTACGATTTTTCTCGGATTTTGTCAAGCTGTTTTCCACCAGGCATTGTAACCGGTATGAGCGCTGAGAAAAGCCTGTTACGCTTTTTAAAAAATAGTAACACGTTAGCCTTTTGAAAACGAATCCCGGCCTTTGCTCGAGGCACCATAGGCGCCGTTGGTGAAACGCATGGGCATAGGGGTGTCTTTTCTTTTACCATGCCCTTGAACAGGGGGCCTCAGCGTGCCCTGATACATCAGGGCACACGCGCAACGCGGACCTGACTATGGTATGCCATGGCGGTCGGTGCCCTGATGTATTGGGG
>CAYPNL010000078.1:0-7969 GCA_964412045.1 uncultured Desulfobacteraceae bacterium | reverse complement strand
TGTGATCAAGGAGATCGATCCCGAGAAACGAAAGATAACCCTTGCAACGGGCGATCTTGACGCTGAGGAGCAGTGGCGGAGCTTTGCCGGAGATTCCGGAAAACCTCTGGGTTCCCTGGGGGAGAGGCTCCAGGAGGCACTTAAGTCAAAGAAAAAACGGTAATTCGTGCCCTCATCAGATTTCTCAGATCAAGGCCTGAGATTTCGAGATCTTTGTGTGCTTTTTTCTGTCATTCCGGGCTTGATCCGGAATCCAGCAACTACCTGAAAACACTGGATTCCAGTGCCTGGGCGGGACCCATATACAGGGTTCGTCGGGATGACAAACTAATTATTTTTGTACGGTTTTGCTGAGGTTTAGCCTCTAATGGCTGTTGCGGATGTATTTTTTCAGCCTTTGCCTTACCAGAAGATAGCCTCCGACGATGCACACAAGGCCGATGATAAATACCGGGTTATTCTTTGCGAGCATGCCGTAGGAAACCATCAGTATGCCGACTGCACCAAGGAGCGCATTGAGGGGTTTGCTATGGATAAGATACGGCACGAGCTTTTGTGTTATGAGATTCTTCATAGTTTTCTTTGGCTTTTTACAGGGCAAAAATGAACCAGGTGGAGCTTTTTAAACGACTTTACAGATGTTCACTAAACGGCCTATGCTCTCTATCTCCACCACAATCTCATCACCATCATTCATGTACACCGAAGGCTCACGAAAGGCTCCGACCCCGTGAGGCGTGCCCGTGAGGATGATATCACCGGGCAGGAGGGTAAAATTATCCGAGATGAAAAGGATAAGCTCAGGGAGCGTGAATATCATCATGCGCGTATTACTATCCTGCATGAGCTTGCCGTTGAGCCAGCACCGTATGTCAAGTGATTGGGGATCAGGTATCTCCTCGGGAGTCACAATCCATGGGCCAATGGGGCAGAAGGTATCGAGGGATTTTCCCCTTACCCATTGCCTGTCACCGAATTGGAGGTCCCTGGCGCTCACATCATTGGCGCAAGTGTATCCAAAAACTGCTTCCATGACCTCGGTTTTGTGACATCCATGGATTTTTTTGCCGATAACTACTGCAAGTTCTGCCTCGAAATCCACCTTTTTGGTGAGACCCGAATCCTAGGCAATGATGCCCCGGTGCCCGATGAGGCTGCTGGGAAATTTTGCAAAGATTATCGGATGCTCGGGGACCTCTCCCTTGCTCTCAGTGATGTGATCTTTATAGTTTAGCCCTATTGCTACGATCTTAGACGGGCTCCTTACAGGCGGGGCGAAGGTTACCGTATCAAGGTTTTTGGGATTGCCACTGGGCTTATATTCCGGGTTGCTTTTGATAAAATCAATCATATCGCCTTGAAAGTCGAGGGGTATCAAGAAATCATCTTGAATGAGCCCCAACCGGATATTAGACTCATCATAATATTGCGCTATCCTCATAAAACCTCATAATGAAATACTGTTTTACTTGCCTTCCCCAGAATGCCCTATATGCAACTGTTGGGAGCTCTAAAAGTAATCTATGAGGGCAATACTAAGAGACAAAATTCAGCAAGTCAATGAAGACGTGAAGTTTTTAGTTGCATTATATAAATATTTTCCGATTATTAATCCATGACTCAAGCAGTTCAATCCAGAATTATTTGCATGTAGTTTCTCAGATGGGGAAGAGCGGGTCTGTAGTTCATTGGGCAGTTTTCGTTAGGAGGTGAAAGGGTACTATGGCGGAAAAAGACATTGATCTGAGGGGGAAGGTGGCGCTGGTAACCGGCGGTAGCAGGGGGCTGGGCAGGGATATCGCCCTGGCCATGGCTGAGAGGGGGGCTCATGTTGCCATCTGCGGCAGGAAAAGGGAAAGCCTCGATCAGGCCCACGAGGAGTTCACCAAGCGCGGGCTTGAGGTGATGACGAGCGTTGCGAACGTGAGCAGGTCCGATGAGGTGGAGGCGCTTATTCAGGCTGTGAATGAGAAGTCCGGCAGACTTGACATCCTCGTGAATAACGTGGGCACGAACATCCTGATCCCATCCGTGGCAGAGGCGGATGAGGGGTTGTGGGATAAGATCATGGCAACGAGCCTCAAGAGCGCCTTTCTGGTCAGCTCTCATGCGGTTGCGCTCATGAAGAAGGCAGGGGGCGGCAGGATCATCAACATCTCATCCATTGCGGCCCGGAAGGCCAGCCCGGGCATGGGCATCTACTGCGCGGCAAAGGCAGGCCTTGAGATGCTCACCAGGGTCATGGCCGTGGAGCTCGCTGCTGATCATATCAACGTGAATGCGGTGGCACCGTTCATGATACGAACCGCATTCAGCCAGCCTTTGTGGAGCAACGAACGTCTCTACCATGAGATACTCAAAACGATCCCCCTGGGGAGGATTGCCGAGACGAACGATGTGGTAGGAGCCGTGCTCTTCTTGGCCTCGGGCTTGTCCGATTTTATTACCGGAGAGGTGATAACCGTGGACGGGGGCGCCCTGGCCTAAGAATACGCGTTGAGGAGTTTGCATGATAGAGGGGCTTAGTTTTGGCTGCCCTCTTCTTTGTCCCGTGACTCGGCGATGGTAATCGATACCTCCTTGATGGATCGTTTGTCAGCCTTGGTGATAAGGAAGCACAGGTTTTCAAACTCGAAGCGTTCGCCGACACGGGGTATCCTCTCCAGGTGTTTGAGGAGAAAGCCGGCAACTGTTTCGTAGTCGTCCTTAGGGAGCTCCACGTTGAGGTGATCGTTGAGCTCATCGATCTCCATGCGGGCATTTACGAGGTAGCGGTTTCTTTCGACTTTTGCGAAGAAGTGCTCTTCCTTGTCATACTCGTCATATATCTTCCCAACTACCTCTTCAAGGATATCCTCAATAGTCACCATGCCGATGGCGCCGCCATATTCGTTCACCACTATGGCGATGCTGTTGCCCTCGGTTCGAAGCTGCTTGAGAAGCTCATCAACAGGCGCTGTATTCGGCACATAGGGAGCCGGCCGCATGATGTCTTTGAGACTCTGCATTTTTGCAGGGGCTGTAAGAAGATCAAAGGCATGCACGATGCCTACGATGTTGTAAGCCTCCTCCGAATACACGGGTATCCTTGAGTAACCGGTCTTCTGGGAGAGACGTATGGCCTCATCGATGCCCTCGCCTATCTCGATCGCCGTCACATTGATGAGCGGTATCATGATGTCTTCCACCTCAGTCTCGGTGAAGTCGAAGATCCGCTCAACGATTTTCTTCTCAGCCGTTCTCAGGCCGCTGTCCAGATTCCACATTGCCAGATAGTTCTCCAGATCTTCTCTCGTGGCATGGGGTTTGAGCCGAGCGCCTTCAATGCCGAAAATCTTCACGAAAAGCGCTGTCACCTTTGTCAGTCCCAGGACAACGGGATAGAAGATTATAGACGCGATTTTTAAGGGGTGCACAAGATAGGGGGCAATCAATTCCGCATGGTACCGGTAGATTGTTTTCGGGATGATTTCGCCGAGAACGAGAATAACCGGTGTCATGATGAGAATGGTCAGATATTTATAAGCAACGCCGAGGTATGAGATAACCAGAAAGGTGGCGATGGTGTTGCTGAGCACCTCGAATATGTTGGTGCCAAGCAGTGTGGTGGAGAAGAATTTCTCAGGTCTTTTCAGCACAGCCTCGAGCTTAGCCCCCCCTCTTGAGCCTTGTTCTGCGCGTGCTTTTACGCGTGCGCGATCAAGGGAAACCATGGCGATTTCAGTGCCTGAGAAGAATCCCTCAAGGAGCACACATAGAAATATGGCGAATATCCAGATGATGAGCTCAAACATCGTCCTTGCCCTCCCTGTCGGTTTCGTCCATGATATCGCCGAAGAGCTCCTCGAGTATGTCCTCGAGGGTTACTATGCCGACCGTTTTTCCTTGATCGTCGACAATAATCCCGATGTGGGTGTTCCTCTTTTGGAACTGAAGAAGCACCGAGAGCGCATTCCTGCCCTCAGATACAAAGGTGGGCCTACGCAGTATGGCCTTGATGGCAAAGGGTTTTTTCTTTTTAGCGGAACCCTTGAGGCGAAGGAGCTCCTTTGCATGCACGAAGCCAACAATCCGGTCAAGACTCTTTTCATAGACCGGGTATCGGGAGAATTTCTTCTCATAGATGAGGTCCATGAGGGCGTTTTCGCCGATGTCCTGGGAAACCGCAACAATCCTCTCGCGTGGTATCATGATGTCTGATATGGCGATATCATCTAGGTGGAATGCCCGGTGAATAAGATCCCGCTCCGCAGGTTCAATGGCGCCTTCCCTGCTGCCGATATCCACCATGGAGCGAAAGATTTCCTCATCGATGACGACCGAATCGATGGGCTGTTTGGTCGGGTCCTTTACGAACAGCCCGATAAATAGCTTTGCAAAGGAATTGAGGATATGGCGAACCGGGATTATTGCAATGGAAAACAGATACAGGGGATAGGCGTTAAAGAGCGCGATCCTTTCCGGGTATTTAATCGCTATTGTCTTGGGTATGATATCGCAGATGAGCAGGAGCACCGGCACCGTCACTGCCATAGAGCAGAAGGGAAGGTACCGGTCGCTGATGATATCCCTGGTAAGGGAGTAAAAGAGCACTGCGGCAACAACGGAGATGCAGATGTTGACGATTTCGTTGCCGATAAGCACGGTGGCAAGGAAGGTACTCGGGGTCTTGAGGAGTTTTACTATATATTTGAAAGGCTTGGCTGTTTTAACCTTTCTGCGCCGAAGTCTCACCTTGCTGAGCGAGAAGAGGGCTACCTCGGAGGATGCGAAGAAGCCCGAGAGAAACATCAGTACAATAAGGACCAAAATCGTGATGGAGTAATACATCGTGTCTCAGGGAAATAATAGGGTGGCGTTTTTTATCCAGATGATGTGCTGGTGGGTGAAAAAGTTTCTTCTTAGTGATGGTTCTTCCATAAAAGGATTTTTCGATCACCTATTCTATACATTATAAGATAGAAAAGCTGAATGAGTCAATAGAAATAGCCTCCATTTTTTACGAGAACATTACTTTCGATATCTCTCTCGATTCTGATCCTTCTCAGCCATTTCGGTCAGGCCCCCTTTCCCGAATTTATTGATCTTGACGCCGCCGGAGAGCCTTGGAAATTCATTGGTTCTATAGAGCTCATCAGGCAGCTTATGAGGTGCAACCTTTCCGTTCAAAAATTCACGGATTTCAGACAAGGTGACCTTTTCACCCATTTTTGGAACCACGCACACACAGATATTTTCCCCTAAAACCGGATTCGGTGTTGCCACCACGCACACCTCCTCAACGTTCGGATATTCGATAATCAAAGACTCCAGCTCTGAAGGGTAGATCTTGAACCCGCCACGATTGATCAGATCCTTGGTCCGGGCATAAACTTTTAAGTAGCCGTTTCTGTCTCTCGACACCAGATCCCCAGTGAAAAGCCACCCATCGACAATTTGCCTTTGTGTCTCTTCCGGGTTTCTCCAATACCCCTTCATCACATGCCATCCCCTAAGGGTCAGTTCCCCGATCTCCCCGTCAGGCAGCTCTTTGCCAGTTCTTGGATCAACGACCCTTACCTCTGTATCGGCAACAGGCAGGCCGACATACTTCTCTCTCATCTCAAGGGAAAGAGGATAAGGGCATATGATGCCAACGCCTGGGCCCACTTCAGAGGCCCCCCAAAAATTGCTGAGATACACCCCCATCTCTTTTTCAACCCTTGTAATCAATCCTTCGGGCGGTATATACCCAGCAGTAAGACCGGCCCTAAAAGAACTGAGATCATACTTGTTTCTTTCCTTATGGTTAAGCATAATGATGTAATGGGTAGGCGCCCCTGGGAATTGGGTAATCTTTTCCTTCTCAATAAGCTTAAAGGCCTCCTCGGCATCGAAACTAGGCATGAGGACCACGGTAGCGCGGAGCAACAGGGGTTGGATCAGGACTGCCCCGCACCCGTAGGAATGGCTCATGGGTAAGGCGCCCAGAAAGATATCATCCGAATTCGCGTTCACCCCACGGGAATATTCCCATCCTGCCCTCACCGCTGCATAGTGGCCAATCATGGCCCCTTTTGGCGTCCCTGTTGTTCCAGAGGTGTAGATCAACATTGCCACATCTTCTCGGGTGTCAATAGAGGGAGAGTCATAGGTTTTATGAGCGCCCTGCTCGAGTAACTCATAAAACCGCTGCACCCCTTCGCCCTCTCCTTCTCCCACAGTGATGATCGATTCAAGCCCTGGCAAGTCCTTTTTAATGCCCACTATTGAATCAAGGTAGTCGTACCTGCCCCATTCGCTGAAGATAAATATCCCTTTGGCCTCTGAGTTGTTGAGGATGAATTCGGCTTCGGTCTTCCGATACAGAGGATTCACCCAGACAACAATGATTCCCAGTTTCTGGAGGGCATAAAAGGCCGCCATAAATTCCAGTGAACTCGGCATGTAAATGGCAACTCGATCCCCTTTTGTAAATCCTTTGTTCGCAAGGCCGGCTGCCAGGCAATCGGCCATGTCGTTCAGCTCTTTATAGGTTTTCACCTGGTCCCCGCACTTTACCGCTATTTTATCGGGCACTGACTGAGCCCCTTTTTCGAGTACTTGTCCGACAGATACTATCTCTATATCCTGCATTGTAAAACCTTTTTTCAGTTTCGTTATGAAATACTATTATTTATTAAAAAATCTCACCGCAAGCTTTTTATCCCGGATCCACTCTCTCTTGTATATCCTTTTTTGCCCTCTTCTGCTTCTATACGAAAAAGAGCAGATCTTCTTTACGGGGTGATGATCAGAGAGGTTTTTTTCTCTTTTTCTTCTGTCTCTTGATCGGTTTCAAGAAGGATCTCGATTGATTTTAGAAGCAGGTCCCATAGAAAGGGATTCGGCTCGATGCGGCTTAAGGGGGTTTTGAGATTAACCGCCGCACTCAAGGCTGCTTTAGCCTCGTCATTTTTCCCGATCTTGAGCAGCACATAGGCTGTCTCCTCAAGCCGCCTCTTCCATAAAAGGCTTTTTTCCTCTGGAAAGACCTCCCCTAAGGCATCTCGGTATATAACGTCTATCCTGGCTTCCTTTTGGTCAGGCCTGAGCACGATCCTACTTTGCTCTGCCTCGGTGATCTGAGCAGCATATTTCCCCACCTCCTGCTCCCCCAGATGCCACGCAGCAAAGGGCATGATCTCGTGCAGGCGAGCCGAATCCTTCAAGAGATGGGGAAGGTCCTTGACCTCATCCTCTTGTATGAATTGATAGATCAAGGGTGCCGGCTCATCCCAGGCCACATCGCTGAACTCCCGTTCCACCTCGAGGTAGCCCTGAGGAAGGGCCTTGGAAAGGGATCTGCTGAGAGCTCCCGCCTCCCTGAGAAGCTGAAGGCAGTATGCGCCCGGGGCCTCGACAGCCGGAAATTCTGCCGATGAGATGAAGCCTTTCAGGAATTCCCTGAGCCCCTTCTTGCTGAATTGGTTCACCGTGAATTGCTGAATTCCCTCTCGGTCGCTTACGATGCCGAATACCACCAGCAAGCCCCTCATGGGTACGGATCGGGCAAGGATGAGTATCCTGCTCCCGGTGGAATCAATCGCGCTCAAGTACCCTTCTGGTTCGACTGGTTTTGGGGGCGTAAATGCGGGCTTCTTATCAGCGGTGTTTCCCTCCCACCTAGCCCCCTTCTGCCTCAATTTGTAGAGGCTCCTCTTTATGGCCTTGACAATCTCCTTTTCATTCGATTCGGCCATCATGGACGTGAGAAGTTGGGCGGTTGAAAGCTGAGGAATACTCGCTAGGGCCTCAATCACGTGAATGGTAAGATAAGGCTCCTCTTTGAGAGAGGAAGCAAGCTTCTTTTGAACTGCATCAAGAGAAACTCCCAGTGCCTGGGCATTTTTGATCTCTCCGAGGATTTGATCGAGCCTCTCCTTCACCGCTGGGTCTAGCGGAGGTTCTTTTTTCGTTTTACCCATCTTTTTATCCGGTGATAAAATCG
>CAYPNL010000077.1:0-5748 GCA_964412045.1 uncultured Desulfobacteraceae bacterium | reverse complement strand
TCCACGAAATAGAGCCATGCTAGATTGTTGTACCCACGGGGATCCTGAGGCAATTTTTCAATAGCGAGTTTGTAGTTCTTTTCCGCATTCTGATAATCGCCTTGAGTAAAATAGATATTTCCAAGGTAATAGTGCGCCTCCGCGATTTTCCCTGAAGCCGCCCTGTACTCTCGTATGGCAGCTTCATATTCGCCGTTCTGTTCGTAAGCCGTTGCGAGCTTGAAGTGTTCCTCCGGGCTAAGTGCATCCCCATAGCGGTTGATATAGGGAAGAGAACAGCCTACAGGTATGAGCATTGCCAGGAGAATTGCTGTGAACAAAACGGGTAGCCTTCCCATGTCAGTCATCTCGCTGTACGCTGCCAGAAGGTTGTTCTGGGGTGATCAAAAGGGTCCAGTTCTGGGTTTTGTGCCAGTGGGATACAAAACGGTTCCAGGGAATGATTTTTCCCTGTGTTTTTCCGGTATTGGCAACAATGCCTTCAGGCACGTAGCCCGTCACCACCATGAAGTGGTGGGCGCTAACCCATGCCAGACCCCTATCCACCATGACAATGAGTGGAGTTCCTTTGCCCACCGCTCTTTGTATGTCGTCGATGCTCCCGGTATACCAGCGGGATGAAAACCCCCGCTCTCGGGGGTAGAGGGCCATATCAAGCGATACCGCCCCCCGGATCTTTTTCCGATAAATGGCATCGGCGATATCATCCGGAGATATATCGTCGCCATAATAGTTCAGGATTCCTGCAAGGGATGCGGGGCCACAGTGATAGGAACTCTGAGGGAAAAAGGGGATTCCTTTGATCCTGATCGATGTTGATACCGGATGGGGAGCTAGACTCTCTCTCGGTTGCGAACAGCCTCCGATCAGAAAAGCCACCATAAGGAGGCCAACCGCCTGTGGCACAAAAGGAAACCACGCTTTTGCGATATACCATCTCTTGGGCATGAAGAGAGTCCTGGAACTAGGCAAGCCTCAAGATAACCAGCACCAAGACAACGATAACGAGCACGGCTATGACGAAGCCAAGAATTCCACCTTGGGTCAGGGAGTCGATCTGCAGGGCTAGTTGGTGCACCTCCTCGGCAGAAAGTTGCTCAAGGCGGTCCTGAATCTCTTGCTCAGAATATCCCAGATCCTGGAGGCGCTGTTTAACGAGTTTGTTTTCTAAGGCCTGGGAAATGATTTCAAGGTCTTGAGCCAGGGTCGCTCCATCGCGGGAGTCGCTCGAGGGGATGAACCCTGCGTTCACCTGCGGCACTAAACCGAGAAGGCCCATGGTTACGATGAGTAACACAACCGTGTTTCTGACTGCCCTGGAATGGTGATACTGAGTCATAGTACCCTCCTTTCTATTCGATTGCCGGCGAGGAGAATTGAGAGCAGGGCTCAGGAATTGCCCTCTACAAAAACGACAATACATACTCAAGCTATCTTTTTATTTTATATCACCGTAAGTTTCTCGCTGCAAGGGCAAAGATACCAAAAAATGCTCTGATATCAATCTCGTTCCCCATCAGCGGTTAGGGCTCAAGCGCATCCCTCGCAGGTCTGTCATCGGTCTGAAGACTTTCTGTAGCTACCCCCACTCAGCATTCCATGAATGGAATCTCTTTACCATTTGATGCTTGAATGTCTGCAAAAAATTCCATAGGACTGTGAATGATGGAACCTAAATCATTACAACGCCAAATACCAAAATGTTATCGATTTTTTGAAGACAACTCTCGATGGACAATATAGGCATCGCATATAGATAGCTAAGCCTCAGCGGGAGTCCATCGGGAAATCGTTTAGAGTGGCCAAGGCAGGGATTTTTGTCTATGCCCACATTTTGCGGTTCTGATAATCAGGCTAGGAATTGGTATACTGCTATGAACATAACTGACCGATCATCAGCATGAAAACTACGATCACTAATCACATGGTGCTCCTTCCCTTCCCTCCGGAACCAATCAGACCTGAGGTCTCTTCCCGAACCCACAGGATATCAACCACCTCCAAAACCTTTGATCTGTCTGCCAGATCTGAGCTTTCCCCTCAATGCAGGTATCTGCTATGGATGCCAAGATCAGCTATTTTTCATATAGTCTCCTAATATAACAGTTCTTAAATGGACGAGTTTTCGATTCAAAGCAATGAAGCCGACTACATTATAAGGTATATGACCCTTTGAGTTCAAAATCTTCAACTTCTGCTATGCTACTGCACGTATGGTATGCTGGAGAACGTGCAACTGCCAGATGAAACCTCGATCATTGATGAATTTTCTGTAAAATTGCATGTGGCTCGTAGGATTAACAACCCACCTATCGCGCTACCCACTGCGACATCTCATAGGGCTCTGATAATACTCCGCCTCACAAGTAAAAGAATTCCAAGAAAGATGCCTCCAAATGACGAACCGTCAGGCTGAATCATAGATGATCGGTTCTTTCGCGTATCGATAAATCCAGCAAAGCGGTAATATTTTTGCCGTGAAAATACACCCCCCTCATTCTTGCCCTCTCCCCCCAAAGGGGGGAGAGGAGATTATTTTCATGGGCGAGGGCGACCAAGAATCGGTCATGACGGTTTACGAAGTCATCAAGCTTGAACTTATCTTGATTGTTTGGACGATATTTCGACAAGGTTAATCAAAGAATAGGGGGTAATTTCCGAAATAACAATGGCAGTTTTTTCTTATTGACAATCGTGCAAATATCAAATATAGATTATTAACAAAACTGTTAATTTACTATATCTAATGAAACTGAGCGAACTGCGTACCATACAAAAACTATACTTCGGTTACGAAGAAATAGCCAAAGTTTTTGGAATAAGTGCAGGCTCGGCCAAGGTCACTGCCAGCCGGTATGTAAGGCAGGGTCTGCTTGTGCGGGTGAGAAAGAATCTGTATGTGGTTCGGGAAGTGTGGAATGCTGCGGATCGGGTGACGAAATTCACGCTCGCGAATCTGGTGCAGTCTCCTTCGTATATATCGCTCATGACCGCTTTGGATTTCTATGGAATAACCACGCAGATGCAGAGGGATTTTTTCGAATCAGTAGCTATGAAGAGGACAAAAGAACTTCATGTAGACGGCAGTGTTTTCCGATATTCCAAGGTCACCGGCAGCTTGTACTTCGGCTTTCGAAAAGAAAAGCAGTTCTTTATAGCAACCCCTGAAAAAGCACTTCTGGATGCATTGTATTTGATGTCGTACGGCCGTTATGCACTTGATATAGCGGCTTTAGACATAGAGAAATTTGATCCAAACGAAATCAAACATCTGGTTGCCGAATTCCCATTGAAAACACGAAAGTTAGTAAAAAAATATGGATATCTTTAAACAACATGAAATTTTTGAAATAGAAGTTCTGGACAACATGAAAAGCGCAAAGCTGCTCGAACATCTTGTCTTCGGCGGCGAGACCATGCTGAGGCTCTGTCACGAGCTCATGAGGTATTCCAATGATCTCGATTTCTGGTTTATCGAAAGCATGCCTCAAACTACCTATTTCGATAACATGCAAAGGGCGCTTGAGCACACCTACGAGATCACCGATGCACAGATAAAGCATTACACGCTCTTATTCGAGCTGCGCTCCCCCAATTACCCTAAGCGGCTGAAGATTGAGATACGAAGGGAGATAAAAGACTGCGATTTTCAAGAAAAGATCGCCTTTTCCCTCTTCAGTACCAGGCAGGTCCTTCTAAAATGCCATACGCTTGAGCAGACAATGACGAATAAAATAGCTGCATTTATCGACCGCGGAGAAATTAGGGACTGCTTCGATATCGAGTTTCTGATTCGCCGAGGTGTTGAACTGCCTGCCCAGCAAGAAAAACAACTCATTGAGCTTCAGAAAAAAATTACGCTGCTTGGAAATAAAGACTTTAAGGTAAAATTGGGCTCCATAGTGGAACGTGATATGAGGGATTATTATATAACGAATAGATTCAGCTACCTGGAGGAAAAACTTGCCTCAATGCTTTCAAGATCCTCGTCTGACCCTCCTGCACGTAAATACTAATTGATGGTTTTGTAAAAAATCAAAATCGGTGTCATTGCGAACAGGCGGGAGTGAGGCTGTTCGGCCTCGAGCCTCTTGACCAAGAGGCAATCTCATTCAAGGCATCTAATTGAATTAAAGAAATTATTGTTGTGATACAAAATTCTTGAGCTTCTTTCCTGTGATGGTTTGGATTTACAATCCTCGAACCATCGTGCAATGATAGGGGCGTCTTTTTTGAAAAAAGTATCTTACTGAGCTTCCCCAAAGAACATGCAAAAGCGTGTGATAATCGACACCGACCCCGGCATAGACGATACCCTGGCGCTCATGCTCGCCCTCAAATCACCTGAGCTCAAGGTCGAGGCAGTGACTCCGGTGAACGGAAACGTAACCGCAGGGCAGGCGACTAAGAATGCAGCCCTGCTCCTCGAACTTCTGAATCCCCGGCCCCGTCCTCTCCTCGCTGCCGGATCTGCACCGCCCTTACCAAAGGATGCGGAGAGGGCCCAATCCGTCAACGGCTCGGACGGGCTCGGGGGGCTGTTTCGATTCAAGAATCCTGACGGAAGCCCTCGATACCCGGAGCCTGTGCTCCCCGCACAGATCCCTGACGCCGTAGAGGTGCTGCATTGCTAAAACCTACTGAAAGATTCTCCCATGCCAAGGGCTGATACAGCTTCTTTTATCTGGAACGTAGACCCGGTGGCCTTCAGCCTAGGGCCCTTAGAGGTTCGATACTATGGGCTTTTTATCGCGTGTGCGCTGGTCGCCGGATTTTACCTCTGGAACTGGCAGATGCGCAAGGCAGGTTATGACCCGGACCGGGTCATCACCTTTCCGTTCTATATCGTGATCCTGGCTGTGGCAGGTGCGAGGCTCGGGCACTGTTTCTTCTACGACCCCGCGTACTATCTCGCCCACCCCGTTTCGATCGTCAAGGTCTGGCGGGGCGGGCTATCGAGCCATGGGGCTGCGATCGGGATCCTTGCAGCGATCTTCCTTTACTCCCATATCAAAAAGATCCCCTTATATCTCATATTGGACAGCACCTCCTTTGTGACGGCCCTGATCGCCACCTTGGTTCGGATTGGTAACTTCCTGAACAGCGAGATCGTGGGACGCGTCACCGATCTTCCCTGGTGCGTGCATTTCGTCCGATTTCATGACGGGGGAAGGTACTGCCGGCACCCGAGCCAGCTCTACGAGGCATGCTTCGGCCTTTTGATATTCATCGGGTTGCTGCTCCTTGAACGAAGGCTGGGCAAAAAGCGGCCGCCAGCTCTCTTGAGCGGCATCTTTATGACTACCTATTTCTCTTGTCGTTTTTTCGTGGAGTTCCTCAAAGAATACCATACCCTCTCTCCTTCCTCCCCCTTGACCATGGGGCAGTATCTCAGCGTCCCCTTTTTCCTGATCGGCGTCTATCTGCTCGTTTACGCCTGGAAGCACCGCTACGAAACGTCTTCTCCCGCCTCAGCCGACAAGCCGCCTATCCTGAAGAGGTCATCTCATCGCAAAGCGCGTACAAAGAGGCGGGGTAAAACCTAACCCTTTACAAAGGTTGCCGGCAATGGTATGAGGCAATCAGAAAGGCATGGCAATTACCTCTTCACGGATTGAATCATGGATAAGGAAAGGCGTTCAATCCTTTGTCCGAACTGCAAAAAGCTCATCAACCAGGATGAGCCGCGCTGTCCTTACTGCGGCATCGCCAACCCCGGGGCATGGTGGAAGAATAACATCGGCGCCA
>CAYPNL010000076.1:0-3531 GCA_964412045.1 uncultured Desulfobacteraceae bacterium | reverse complement strand
CCCCTGAATATCAATGCCGTTTGCTCGTCACGGTATCTCAGGAGGTTTTCCGCGAAATTCAACCTCGCACCCTGGAACCATTTCGTTCCCGGCATCTTGGCGGGATCATCGATGACGGTATCGTAGGGCCTTGAGTATCGTATGCCTGCATAGTCCCAAAAGGTGGCCCAAAACTCGGGGATGTGCTCGACCGACCAGCGATAGAGGGGCATATATTCCTGAAATGCGGTTTCATGCCTTTCATTGACGAACTGCATGAATCGGTACATGTTGGAATTCTTGATCCTCTCCTCCGATGGTTTCCATAACATCTTCGCCATTAGTATACCTCCTTCAGAATAGCGTCCTCTGTTTCTGCCCTCTAGGGGCTGCTTTTTGTCACATGACGAGCTCGACGAGCTTAAGGTGTTGATATTGTAATCCTTTTCTTTTGCCTTGACTAACGGCTTCATTTGGACTAAACCTAAACCCCTATAAAATACAATGGCGGATTAATCAAGAAAAGATTCTTGTATGCTATGGATGAGTCGAGCGGCCTTTTACAGGAGATAAAAAAAAAGGTTCAAGACCTGCGGGCACGGGGCATCAACCTGTATCCATCGGGATTCAGAAGGGATATCACCGTGGGAGAGGTGATCGGCCGGTTTGGGAACCTGAGCGATGCGGAGATAGAGAAGATACCGGATACCTTTACCCTTGCAGGCAGGGTTATGTCCATTCGGGATTTCGGCAAGGCAAGCTTTATCCATATCAAGGATGGAACAGGCAAGCTCCAGGCCTATATACGGAGAGACAGGGTAGGAGAAGAGGGCTTCGGGATCTTCAAGCTCATCGATATCGGGGATCATGCGGGTATCACCGGAAGGCTCTTCAGGACGAAGACCGGTGAGCTGACCCTGCTCGCGGAGACCTTTGTGCTGCTGTCAAAGGCACAGAGAGCCCTGCCAGAGAAATATCACGGATTGATCGATGTGGAAACTAGGTATCGCCAGAGGTATCTCGATCTCATCGTTAATGACGAGGTGAGGAATACCTTTATTCTCAAGAGCAAGATGATTCGAACGATCAGGGAGTTCTTCGATGGCCGGGGCTTTATGGAGGTTGAAACCCCGATGATGCAGCAGATCCCGGGGGGTGCTACTGCGAGGCCGTTTAAGACCTTTCACCATGCCTTGGGCATGGATCTCTACTTGCGCGTGGCACCCGAGCTTTATCTGAAAAGGCTGGTGGTCGGGGGGTTTGAAAAGGTCTATGAGTTAAACAGGAACTTCAGGAATGAGGGTATCTCCACGGAACACAATCCGGAATTTACCATGCTTGAATTCTATTGGGCCTATGCCACCTATGAAGACCTAATGGAGCTCACCGAGAATCTCATGCTCAATATCCTCGAGAAGATTGCGGGTACGGCGAGCCTTGAATATCAGGGAAGCCGGGTGGACTTTACCGCCCCATGGCCTCGGATTACCCTCATAGATTCCCTGCGGGATATCGGCGGAATAGAAGAGGAGGTCCTCTCTGATGAACAAACACTCCGCAATTTCGCGCGTGCCAAGGGCATTGAGATAGAGGAGAGGGAAGGGATCGGATATGTGCTCACCAAGCTGTTCGATCAACTCGTGGAGCCAAGGCTGATCCGGCCTACCTTTATTGTGGACTACCCGGTAGAGGCAAGCCCTCTTTCAAGGAGAAGTGAAAAAAATTCGGAAATCGCCGAGCGTTTTGAGCTTTTTGTTGCGGGGAAGGAGATTGCAAACGGCTTCTCAGAGCTTAATGACCCGGATGACCAGCGGGGCCGTTTCCTTAAGCAGGTTGCCTTGCGTGATGCCGGCGATGAGGAGGCCCTGTTCATGGACGAGGATTATCTCAGGGCCTTGGAATACGGCTTACCTCCCACGGCAGGAGAGGGGATCGGCGTGGACAGGCTGGCCATGCTGCTCACCGATTCTCCATCAATCAGGGACGTCATCCTTTTCCCTCATATGAGGAAGAAGGAGTAACATCAGGATTCAGATATCAGGTGTCAGGTTTCAGTCAAAAAAGCTCTGGCCCAACGCCTCATCTAAGAAGAAACAGAGGAAGACTTTTTTAGAGCTGATAGATTGTTGCATGATTCGATTGAAAATGCTTGTATCGGTTTTTCAATTGGATATCCAGTAACGAATAACTAGTAACGAGCAACGAGAAGCGTGTCCTTCGAAACCTTTTTTTCCCGACGATACCTCAAGGCAAAGAGAAAGCAGGGTTTTATCTCTATTATCACAGGCATCTCCGTCCTGGGCATTATGATAGGCGTTATGGCTTTGATTGTGGTGCTGGCGGTCATGAACGGTTTTAGGGAGGATCTGCTGAAGAAGATTCTGGGGGTAAACTCACACCTGCTCATCTTGAGTCATAGAGGGGGTATAACGAATACAAAAGCCGTTATGGAGAAGGCCCTGGAGGTAGAGGGGGTGGTTGCCGCAACGCCGTTCATCTATAGCCAGGTCATGCTGAAGAATGCCGGCAATATCTCGGGAGCGGTTCTCAGGGGTCTGGATCCGAAAACGGCAGGCACGGTAATTCGTATAGAGTCTATGATCAGAGATGCCTCCCTCGATGTCCTGAACAGCTCAGAGGATGAACCTCGGGGGATCATTCTGGGTAGTGAGCTCTCCAGACAGATAGGAGCTCTGCCCGGGGACATGGTGACCGTGATCTCTCCTGTAGGGAGATTAACGCCTCTGGGCAGGGTCGCCCATGAGGTCAGGTTTCAGGTAAAGGCCGTCTTCGAATCAGGGATGTATGACTATGACAGCTCTCTCGTGTACATCTCCCTGCCGGACGCGCAGGAGTTCCTCTCCCTCGAGGGTGAGGTTACCGGTATTGAATTACGGGTCAAGGACGTCGATGAGAGCGACACCATAGCAGGTTTAGTTCAGGAAAAACTCGGCTACCCTTACTGGACCAAGGACTGGAAGATGATGAACAAAAGTCTCTTTTCGGCCCTGAAGCTGGAGAAGGTGACCATGTTCATCATCTTGATCATGATCGTGCTGGTTGGCGCGCTCAATATCATCAGCTCCCTGGTCATGCTGGTGATGGAGAAGACCCGCGATATTGCAATACTGAGGACCATGGGGGCATCTTCAAAAAGCATTATGCGGATTTTTATCTATCAGGGCTTGTTCGTAGGCCTCGTGGGCACTGGGTTGGGCATTTTTTCTGGATCCATACTCTGCCACTTGCTGGCGCGCTACAAGTTCATCAAGCTTCCCCCGGACGTCTATTATCTCTCCACTCTTCCGGTGATGATGGAGTGGTTCGATATCGTGTTGATCGCGGTGGCAGCTGTGGTTATCTCTTTTCTAGCAACTATATTCCCGTCTCTCCAGGCCTCCAAGGTAAACCCGGTAGAGGCATTGAGGTATGAGTGAACGAGAGCTTATGAAACCCTTGCTTCACATCGAGGATATATATAAAGATTTTGAAAAAGACAGCCAGATCATTCATGCCCTGAGGGGGATAAACCTTCAGATATCAAAAGAGGAG
>CAYPNL010000075.1:0-9279 GCA_964412045.1 uncultured Desulfobacteraceae bacterium | reverse complement strand
GGGTGCACGCCGCCCCCACCTGCTCCTTCAGCACCTCTCTCAGTGCTGAGTGCCCTCATCCCATGAAGGGGGTGATGGTGAGGGAGAGAGGTGTATTCTCAGGAGGAAGGCAAAAGCCACCATATCATCAGAGCTTGCCAAGGCATACCCTTGCCCTCTCTTCCCCTATGTGAACTTCTCTGCCAGCCGATGCAGAAGCATCCCATAGGCCTTTTGGCCACGTACAAAGCTTGCAATCCGAAAAAACTCATTGGGCGAGTGTATCCGTTCGTCCCGAAGGCCAAAGGCAAACACGATGGTATACGCATTGAGGTGCTGGAGGAACAAGAAGTTCACTGGTACCGTTCCCCCGGAGCGAATCCGATAGGGCTCCCTGCCGTAGAGATCCTGTAAAACCTCGCCGGCAATACGAAGGCCTGGGTAATCAGCGGGAATGAGATACGGCATTGCACCTTTCTCGGCCGTGGCAGTGGTCACCTTTACGTCCTTAGGAGACACCCGTTTCACGTAATCCACAACCAAATCTGCGATTCTTGAGGGGTCTTGATCGGCCACGAGACGACAGGTGATCTTTGCATGGGCCGCGCAGGGGAGCACCGTTTTTATGCCCTGCCCCTCAAAGCCGCCATAAACGCCATTTACCTCCAGGGTTGGCCGAGCCCAGGCACGCTCATAGCTAGTAAATCCCGTCTCTCCAAAGAGGCACGGGGCTCCGGTCTCCCTTAGGTACTCAGCCTCCTCAAATGGCACACGAGCCATCTGCCCTTGCTCGTCATCAGTCAGGGGCCGAACCTCATCGTAGAATCCCTCCACGGTGACCCGTCCGTCAGCATCGTGCATGGAGTCGATAATGCGGGCAAGCGCATGGATCGGGTTTGCAATGGTACCTCCATAAACCCCGGAATGGAGATCGTGGTCAGGGCCCTGCACATCCAGAAATACCGCAACGAGTCCACGGGTGCCTAAAACCAGGGCCGGCTGATCTTCACCCCACTGATCCCCGTCTGCGTTCAAAACCAGGTCGCACCTCAAAAGATCGGTATTGGCTGAAATGAAATCCGACAATTGAGGGCTGCCGATCTCTTCCTGACCCTCAAAGAGGAACTTCACGTTGACCGGCAAACCCCCCAGGGTTTCGAGCATAGCCTCGGCCACCGTAACAGGGATGAACATGTTGCCCTTATCGTCACTCGCTCCTCTGGCGTAGATGCGCTTATCCCGTACGACAGGCTCAAAGGGCGGGTTCTCCCACAAATCGAGGGGATCAACCGGCTGAACGTCGAAATGGCCATAGATCAGCACCGTCGGCCTACCAGGAGCATGGAGCCAATCGCCGTATACGACGGGATGCCCGCCGGTACGCATGATCTGAACCGACTCAATGCCCGCCTTTGCCATACGGGCCTCAACCCATTGAGCCGCCTCGCGCACGTGGATGCTATGATCGGGCAAGCTGGAAATGCTCGGAATGCTCAGGAACTCTTTGAGTTCATGGATAGAACGCTCCCTGTTTTCATTGAGATATGCCTCCCACGTACCCATGATAGACGCCTCCTCTCTCCGGTCGAAGATATATGAAATGTGAGAAAAAGGAAAAAACTTTTTTCTAACCCTGAAAAAAATCTTGACAGATAAAAATGAATTATATATATATTATTTTTTTAGTGCGGAAAGCGCCGACACAATAATGAACAAAATAGCACCTCAAGACATGATAGGCATTATCAGAGCAACGGGGATACACACGATTTTCCTGTTGCTCATCCTCGTAGTAGGTAGCTTGAAACTACCGGGCCTGATAATGCCGTAGTGTTTTGAAATAGTATAAAAAAACCCGTTATCAGGCCCGCCTGATAGCGGGTTTTTTTATATTTCTTATCAAAGCCCTGCATATCAGGGTACGCCTGACGGAACATGCAGGCCTTAAAAAAGAAGGGATAAGGAGGGCACATGAAAGCGGCCTTTGACGGAATTATTGCCGTAGTGGGAAGTTACGGCAGCGGCAAAACCGAGGTTTCGGTCAACCTCGCGATACGGGGGAGAAGCCGCGGTCTTGATGTGAGCATTGCCGATCTCGACTTGGTGAATCCCTACTTTCGAACCCGTGAAGCACGGTATGTGCTTTCCGGATTGGGGATCGAGGTGATCCTACCGCCTGAAAAGTATCTTCAGGCCGATCTCCCCATTCTCACCCCTTCCATAGCCGGCATGATTCGCCGGCCCAGGCAGCTCACGCTGCTGGACGTGGGAGGCAATGATGTGGGTGCAAGGGTGCTCGGGGCCCTTGCTGACTCCATCGGCAGCGCGCGTGTGCAGGTGCTCCAGATAGTCAACCCCTTTCGACCGAGGTCTCGTACGCTGGAGGAATGCCTGAGCATGCGCGATGGGATCGAGAGAGCCTCGAGGATGGCCATAAGCGGCATTATCGGAAATGCGCACCTGATAGAGGAAACCACGGTGGATGACCTTTACAGGGGCTATGGCTTCGTGCAGGCCTTATCAGAGGTGAGCGGGCTGCCCCTCGAGTGCGTTACCGTTGCCGAGGAGCTGCTCGGGAGATTGGATACGGGCAATTTCTCATGCCCGATCCTGCCCATCAAACGGCAGCTTGTACCGCCGTGGAAAAGGGCTTGCTCATGTAATCAAAATGTCAGTGAGTGAAAGAGAATGAACTACAGGTACCATATCGATCGCGATAGATGTAAGGGATGCGGGCTCTGCGTGGCAGTGTGTCCTAAAAAGGTGCTCCAGATCTCAGATGAGATCAACGCCAAGGGTTATTTCCCTATTTATCAAGCGCACCCCGAGAACTGCATTTTTTGTTCAACATGCTGCATCATGTGCCCTGAGGTGGCGCTCACGATCACCGATGCCGCCTCAGAGATAGCGAACGCAGCATAAAGAAGGAGAATAACCTATGGGCAAGGTGTTAATGAAGGGAAACGAGGCTATTGGAGAGGCCGCTATCAGGGCCGGGTGCCTCAACTACTTCGCCTATCCCATTACCCCTCAGTCGGAGGTGGCGGAGTATCTCTCACGCCGGCTTCCAGAGGTTGGCGGGGTCTTCTTGCAGGGAGAGAGCGAGGTTGCGGTTTCCTACATGATATTCGGTGCTTCGGCCTGTGGAGAGCGGGTGTTCACCACCTCCTCAAGCCCGGGGATCAGCCTCATGAGCGAGGGCATCAGCTATATCGCGGCAGCCCAGTGCCCGGCGGTATTCGTCAACATCATGCGGGGCGGACCTGGGCTTGGCGGTATCCTCCCTTCCCAGGCAGACTATTTCCAGGCAACCAAGGGTGGAGGGCACGGCGACTACCGGCTCCTCGTGATGGCGCCAGCAGGCGTGCAGGAAGCGGTTGATATGGTGATGATGGCCTTTCCCCTGGCGGAAAAGTACCGGAACCCGGTGATGATCCTTGGGGACGGACTGATCGGCCAGATGATGGAGCCCGTGGAATTCCCCGATCACCTCAGCTCAACGCCGAGCAATAAGGATGAGTGGGCCACCAACGGGATGGCGACCCGGAAGAGCGAGAAGCCCAATGTGGTAAAAACCCTTTTCCTGGACCCGACCAAGCTCAATGAACATAACCTCCACCTCAAGGAAAAATACGATCGGATGAAGCGCGATGAGATCAGCTATGAGCCTTACAACCTCGATGCCGACTACCGGGCCCTCATCGTGAGCTATGGCACCATGAGCAGGGTATGCAGAAGCGCAATCGATGCCCTGAAGGATCAATACGTTGAGGTAGGAATGGTGCGGCCTCAGACCCTCTTCCCCTTCCCCGAGAGGGCCATAGAGGAGGCCGCCTCAAAGGAATCCTGCGAGGTGGTGGTGAGTGTCGAGATGAGCATGGGACAGATGGTTGAGGATGTGGAGCGGAGCGTACGGGGTAGGCGTCCGGTTCAATGGTACGGCGCCTGTGGGGGCGATATTCCAACCCCTGAGGAGATCATGGCGGTAATGAAGTCGTTCATCAGCTCAGAAATCCCTCATCTCGTTCATTCCCTTACAGGGTGAACATGAAGCCTGTTTAAGGAATTACCGCTGTTCCTGTCCACAAAGGAGATGAGATCATGGGAAAGACATTTACGAGGCCGCAGGCACTCTCTGAGGAGCATACCCACTACTGTCCGGGTTGCACCCATGGGATTATTCACCGGCTTATCGCCGAGGTGATCGACGAGCTGGGAATACGGGGCCGGACCGTGGGCATTTCGCCGGTCGGCTGCGCGGTACTGGCTCACAACTACTTCACCTTTGACTTTCAGGAGGCAGCCCACGGCCGCGCACCTGCAATGGCTACCGGCATCAAACGGGTTCGACCCGACCTCATGGTATTTACCTACCAGGGGGACGGCGACCTCGCGAGCATAGGAATGGGCGAGATCGTTCACGCGGCGAACAGGGGCGAGAAGTTTACCACTATCTTCGTGAATAACACCGTGTACGGCATGACCGGAGGCCAGATGGCGCCGACCACGATGCCGGGCCAACGGACTACCACCTCACCCCTCGGGCGCAACGTTGAGGAGATCGGCATGCCTCTTAAGGTGGCGGAGCTGCTCTCCGCCCTGGAGACGCCCGGCTATATCGCGAGGGTAACGGTGATAAAGCCGAGCTACATCGTGAAGGCCAAGAGGGCTATAAAGAAGGCCTTTACCTACCAGCTCCAGGGCCGGTGTTTCAGCCTGGTAGAGGTGGTGAGCACCTGCCCCACCAACTGGGGCATCACGCCTTTGGAGGCGGTGAACTGGACTGAGGAGGTCTTGCTTCCATACTACCAACTGGGAGAATACAAATCACCCGATACCTAACAGGAGGGATACATGCAGGCTGAGGTGATGTTTGCCGGGTTTGGGGGCCAGGGGATCTTGTTGAGCGCTAAGATTCTGGCCCATGCAGCTTTGGAACAGGGGCTCGAGGTGGCCTGGGTGCCTTCTTACGGCCCTGAGATGCGGGGAGGAACCGCCTACTGTTTGGTGGTGATGGGTGATCGGCCCATCGGATCCCCGGTTATCAAGAACCCCCTTCATCTCGTTGCCATGAACCGCCCTTCTCTGGAAAAATTCGCGCCTATGGTGAAACCGGGGGGCGTGATACTGGGCAACAGCTCGCTGATTCCCTATGGCTCCGGTCGTTCTGATGTGCGCGAGTTCCTCGTGCCGGTCAATGAGGTCGCCATCAAACTCGGGAGTCTCAGGTCTGCGAACATCGTGGCCCTTTCCACCTTTGTCTGTCTCAGCGAGATCATCAGCTACGATACCCTTCGACACTGCATCCAAGAGGAGTTTTCCTCAAAAAGCAAGCTGATCGCCCTCAACCTAAAGGCAGCTGAGCAGGGCAGAAGGCTGACCTACCCTGCTCACGATGATTCCATGGTACAGAGCTAGGGGAAGCGCATCCCCAGGTCAGGGAAAAGTCTGTTGAGATCTATGCGATTATCTGTATCGAGCTCAGAGGGAACGTATCTCCTGTCTCATGAATACCGCATAGGAGATCCCAAAGAAGATAATGCTAATGGCGATCAAGGAGATCATGTGGGGGATCACCACATAGATGCTCTGGGACAGGGCCAGTGGCCGCTGGAACCGTGCCGAAGAGAGCCGCTCGATCTGTCCCATGAGCACCAGAGACTTGGTGGTCTTTCTCATGGGATCGATGATAATAGAGGTGGAATCGTTATAGAGCTGCATGGGAGAGATAAGGGATATGCCCCGCTCGATACGCATCTTCTTCATGAGCAATTCCGGATCCTCTGCCCTGGCGCCTGGCACAACGGCGTTTGCCACTACGCTGGCGCCCATGGAAACGAAAAACGAGAAGAAGATCCATATGGCCAGGGTTGCCAGGGCTGAGGTGGCAATGCCCCGAAACAGTATCGAGAACAGGATACTGATGCCCAGCCAGAATGAGATATAAAATACGCTGATCACCAGGTACATGAAGAGCCTCCATACCTCCTCAACACCTGGCACCACCCCAATCACCTTGAGCCCTAGGCCCGAGACCACGAAAAGGATTGAGGTCAGCATAACGGAGATCACAATCACCCCGGCAAGGAACTTGCCGTTGATGATGGCATCCCGGTATATAGGCTGTGAGGCCAGCTTGCTCAAGGTTCCGCTGGTACGCTCCCGGTTGATCGAATCAAAACCCAGCACCAGGCCGATGAGTGGCCCGAAAAAGGCCACGAACTGCACCAAGGAAAACAGAGGCCCCGTGGAGGTGAAAAGCATCAGAAATACGAACTCAGGCTTCGCCACACCGCTCAACTCCTCCCTGAGGCCCGTTCCCACCATGTAGGTAGTGATCAAGCTGACCATGGCGATTAGGGCAAAGAGGATACTGAAGCGATAGCTGCTGAACTGATCAGCGAGTTCCTTGCGTACAATGGCACCGATACCAGTCATACTGACACCTCCTGGAAGTATTTCATGTAGATGTCGTCGAGGGAGGTCTCCTTCTCATCGACCCCGAACTTCTCCTTGGCCAATGTTTCTATTGGCCCGAGCGCGATCATCTGCCCGTTGATCATGATCCCGATGCGATCGGCTATCTTCTGCACCTGTTTGAGGTCGTGAGAGGACAGGAGCACCGTAATGTTGTTGTCCCTGCTCAGGGATTGGATGTAGCTGATGATCCTGGTGGTGCCGTCAGGGTCGAGCCCGAGGGTGGGCTCATCCAGGAACGCAATCTTCGAGTCTTTTATCAGGATCTCAGAGATTCCCAGCCGCTGCCGCATCCCCCGCGAGTAGGCGCCCACCTTTTTTCCTGCCTCCTCAGTGAGCCCAACCCTCGCGAGGGCCTCTTCTATCTTCAGAGAACTCACAGCATCGGGGATGTTATTGAGCCTCGCGATGAACCGCAGGTTCTCAACGGCATTCATATCCTCATAGAAGCCCACGTTCTCCGGCATATAGCCCACGATCCTTTTCACCTTGATCGCTTCACGGGTGGGATCAAAGCCCGCCACCTTAGCCCACCCTTTAGAGGGCTCGGTGAGCCCCAAGAGCATGAGCAGGGTGGTGGTCTTTCCTGAGCCGTTTGGCCCAAGAAACCCGAAGATCTCACCCTCCTGGATGCTGAAGCTCAGCGCATCGACAGCAACCTGGTCCCCGTAGACCTTGGTCAAGTTCTGGGTTTCAATGATCGGCGTTTGATTCATGCTACCTCCTGCCCAGGCTGACGAATAGGCCAAAGAGGCCTATAATTACCAGCACGATGATCCCGATCCCGATCCATCCCCAGGCTGCCGAGGCCTTGACCGTAACCCGCAGCTCCAGGTCATCAGAGGCCCGCTCCCCCTGCATGCTCAGACCCACGGCATAGTCGCCCACCAGGGCCTCCCCGGCTGGAGTGATGGTCACCTCCACCTGCTTGATGTCTCCCGGATCGATGTTCTCTATCTTATCGGGCGTAAACTCCACCTTCCAGTTCTCCGGCTTTACCGAGAGAAACTCGATGTTGGGGATGGCGGCCGATCCCGTGTTCTTCACGTACACGGACAGGTTGCCGGGCTTGCCCTTCTCGGTCTCTAAGGACAAGAGCCCGGTAGGGGTCCCTGCTTTCAGCTTATAGGTTCCTGTGATGATCACTGTCAGCTCAACCTCCGCCTTCGAGCCTCCTGCGCTGATGGTGACGGGAATGAAGTAATCTCCTGCCTCACAGAATCGATCGGGGGTGACCTCCACGTTCAGGCTCTTGCTCTCATTGTCCTTGAGCCTCAGGCTCGAGATATACTTATCCTCGTAAGGGGGCTTGAAATTGGTTTGCCAGTTTTTAGGAGCGGTGGCGGTAAGGTTGAAGGTATCCTCCTTGTCGGTCTTGTTCTTGAGCTCAAGGGAGAACTCGAACTTCGCATCATTCTGTCCACGCAGCACGGGATAGGAAGTGGTGAGCTCGATCGTGCCCTTCTCCTTGGCCACTGCCTCTCTCATGGTGATCTTGAGGGTGTGGGATACGGTCAAGGCCCTGTCCTCGGTCATGCCCTTTACTGTGAAGGTATAGGTTCCTGGTTTGGTGTCCTTGTCCGGCTCTGCAGCAAACTGCACGCTCTTATCGCTATCCTCGGGCACGTGAACCGAGGTGATGGAAAAGCTGTAGGTCTTGATCTTGGTCTTCCATCCGGCAGGGGCCGAGTGAGTAAAGTAGAGGTTCTCATCCCGCTTGCCCAGGTTTTTCACGATGAGATCCACGCTCACATCATCCCCTTTATTGATGATGACCTCCGGGTATTCGAAGTTCATGGTGATTCCCCGCTCCGGTCGGCTGTCTTGCTCGGTGTCTTTTGCCAGGGAAGGTGATGCAGCAAGGCACAGGGCAAAAAGGATGGGCAGGATGAAAGAGGCCCTTCGTATCGCTGAATATACACTCATATGCTTCCTCCTCAATCTGAATTCATAGTGTTCATTCTGTAAAATAAAGGCGACGATGGTTTGGGTAAGATCGGCTGCCCGAAACTTAGGCAAAAAAATTTTATATGTCAATACGATAATCGAAACTATGCCGAAAAGGGCAATGCAAAGATCAGCTGACGAAAATCTTATCATACTTCTTGACGAAGGAATCCAGCCACTCCTCAAAGCTCAGGTAGGTGCCCGTGTTGATATCGTAGCACGGTTCAAGGACCTTGCGATCCCCTTCCCTTATCCTGTTCTCGGCATACCCTTCCAGAAGCTCCTTCAGTTCCTTCTTGGAAACCCCGTATTCCTGGGCAAGCCTCTTTGTCCCTGTGGCGTTCCTGTTGACCGCTGCAATCTCCCACAGGGCCCGAATAACAATATCCTGGATTTCCACTCGGGGCAATCCTCTGGATTGAGCTATCTGAGCGGCCCTCACGAGATGCCCCCGCTCTATTTCCTCCTGCAGCTCTGCCTGGTCTTCCTTCTCACTCACAGCTTTGATACGAACAATCTCTACCGTATCCTCAAGCCCGGACAGGTCAACTGCCTGCCCGGGAAGGGATCCAGGTGTGGTTAATACATGTCTTCCGGAGGCATGGCAGGGGCCGCCATCCTGCCCTTCTTGGGCTTCTCTGCAACCATGGCCTCGGTGGTCAAGAGGAGGCTAGCAACAGAGACTGCGTTTTGCAGCGCTAATCTCGTTACCTTGGTGGCATCGATGATCCCTGCTTTCAGGAGATCCTCATATTGGCCGGTTTCCGCGTTGAACCCGAAGCCGCCCTTCTCTTTTTTCACACGCTCCACCACCACAGAGCCCTCAAAACCGGCATTGTTGGCGATCTGCCTGATAGGTTCCTCAAGGGCATGTTT
>CAYPNL010000074.1:0-6111 GCA_964412045.1 uncultured Desulfobacteraceae bacterium | reverse complement strand
CCCTCCCCCCTCCCCTTCTACGCCTGAGGGGATTCATCAGATCCGGGTGAATTACTCCCTCATCGAGGAACTTCTCGGCCTTTCTCAGGAGATCCTGATTTCGGAAAAGACGCTTCCGATCCTCCCCCAGGAAAAGCTGGCTCCGAGGCTCAAAAACTGGCTTGTTCATTACCGATCGCTGGTAAAAGGCCTCTACTTTCGCCTCGCACAGTTGCGGCTGATGTCGGTTGCCGATTTTGCCGAACTATTTGTAAAGACCATCAGAGGCCTGGCAAAGGGATACGACAAGGATGTGCGCCTTGAGGTCATTGGGGGCGAGGTTCTGGCGGATATAGCGCTGCTTGATCGCCTGAGAGAACCTGTCATGCACCTGCTCAGAAACGCCGTTGCCCACGGAATTGAATCGCCTGAAGAGCGCATGAGCGCAGGCAAGGACCCGGAGGGCGCTATCACCCTGGAGGCGCGCAGGGAGCGGGACAGCCTCATAATCGTAATCAAGGATGACGGGCGGGGAATTGACCAATCATCGATTGCCGGGCACCTCAGGGATACGAGGTCCATGACCAATGAGCAGATACAGGGAATGGCTCAAGAGGATTTTTTCAACACCATCCTGAGTCCCGATTTTTCATCCTCACCGGAAACTACGGACGTTGCCGGCAGGGGTATCGGTATGAGCGTTGTTTGCCAGAGCATTGCGTATCTGGGAGGCTCCATGACCATCCGCTCGGAGCCATCAAAGGGGGCCGATTTTAGCATACGGCTTCCCCTATCACTCTCCATTATCCATGCCGTAACCTTCGAGATAGGCAAATACACCCTGTCTATCCCCACCTCGAGCGTGGAGTCTATTTATAGGAAGAAGCAGAGCTCGCCGACGAACAGCAATTCCTTCTATGATCTTAGAGACTTGCTAGGCGTGAACAATGGGGGAGAGCCCTTGTATACCCTGAAAATCGGAAATCTCGCAGAAAAAAACAGCCACAACAGAAGCAATGGAGAGGCAGAAATGGCAGTTGACCGCGTTATCGGCAATCGGCCGCTCATGGTCTTGCCCGTCGGGGAACTGCTTGCCAAAGCAGGGATCTTCGCCGGCGTAGGGATCATGGAAAACGGCGATATCTCCATGCTTCTCGACCTTGAAAATCTTCTGGAGATGTAGGTAGCTATCAATACAACCTAAGATAGAAAAGTGCAGGAGGTAGCCATGAAAGTTTCTAGAAGGCAATTTTTTAAAGGATTAGGGGCTGCCGTCGGATTGTTTGGACTCCATGGCATTTTGAAAAACGAGACCATCTCCGCGCACGAAAGGCGACCTGCCCCTGAGGGCAAGGTAGGTGTCGAATGGTTGGGCCATGGAAGCTTCCTCTTTATTTCATGCAAAGGGAAACATATCCTGCTCGATCCATGGCTTCACACGAACCCGAAATGCCCGGGCAGGTATAGAGAAAAGGGCGGCTTTCAAGCAGTTGATCTCATCCTGTGGACCCACGGCCACGTGGACCACTTCATGCTGCCCGACGCAAAGGAACTCATTGCCACCTATGGGCCGAAGGTCGTGGCCCCCTGGGAGCTCAGCTTCTTTATAAAATCAGAGATCCCGGAGGCAGACTGCCAGACCTTTACCCTGGCCAATAAAGGTGCAACCGCATCCTTTGATGGGATCAAGGTTACCATGACAGAGGCCTTTCACTCGGCAGGCGCCCAGTTGACCGGATTCGAAGGCATCAACAGATTTGTCGGGGAGGCGGCCGGCTACCTTATAGAATTTGAGAATGGATTCAAGATATACCATTCCGGTGATACCTCTTTGATGGGAGACATGAAATACATTATTGGAGACTACTATAAGCCGGATATGGCGATACTTCCCATTGGCGGCGTCTTTACCATGGGCCCAAAAGAGGCTGCCTTCGCATGCAAGCTGATTAATCCACGATATGCCATCCCTGAGCACTATGCTACGTTTCCGGTCCTTGTCCAGTCCGCCGATGAATTTATCAAAGAGGCGAAACAGTATGCACCGAACACAAAAACCATAGTCTTGAAACCGGGTGAGAGGATTATGGTTTAAAAAAGAGGCAGTGATCCCATGAAACATCTCGCTTTTTTTCATAAAATGGGGCTCTTTTTCAAGATATCCCTCATGATGGTAGCCCTGCTTATCATCTCTATCGGTGTTACCACAGTGATATCCATCAGGAAACAGACCAGGATCATCAAAACAGAGCTGATTGAAAAAAATAAAACCATTTCATTGCACCTAGCCTCGAGTGCAAGGAATGCTTTTTGGTCTCTCAATTGGCTTTTTGTAGAAACACAAATGCAGGCGACAACAAGTTCGGAGGATGTTCTATTCCTTAAGATCATTAAGCCGGACGGAGAGGTCTATCTCGCCTCCGGCGATAAAGAATACATGAACCAAATTCCGGCCTCTGCGTTACTGAACCCGGAAAATCAGATCGTACAAGATATAAAGGGCTCCAGTGGAATTCTGAAAATGATTATTACCCCTATTGAAATAGGAAAAGAGCGATGGTCGCTCATCATGACCTTTTCTCTGAAGCAGGTTGAAGACGCAAAGGAGGCGATTCTGAAAGATACGATATGGTGGGGAAGCATCATCTTTATGGTAAGCATGGTGGTTTCTTTCTTGTTTGCTCGAGGAATTGCCAAGCCCATCGGGCAGCTTGTGATAGGGACAAAAGAGGTTGCAAAAGGGAATCTTGATTTCAGGATAAAACTAAGAAGCCGTGACGAGATAGGTGATTTAGCCAAATCCTTTAATGCCATGACTGAGGATCTAAAAAAGACAACTACATCCAGGGACATATTGTCCAAAGAGATTATCGAGCGGAAACAAGCAGAGGAGGAGCTGAAAAGGAGTGAGGAAAAGTATCGAACCATTCTTGAGAGCATGGAGGAGGGATATTTTGAGGTTGACCGGAGCGGGAACCTGGCCTTTTTCAATGACTCGCTGTGTACCATAGTGGGGTATTCCCGGGATGAACTAATGGGGATGAATTACCGGCAGTACCTGGACGATGAAAATACCGAAAAGGTGTCTGTGTTCTTTAGCACTGTGTACAAAACAGGAGAGCCTCTCAAGCAAATCGAATATGAGGTGATCTTTAAGGGCAACGGTGATAAACGATATATAGAGAGTTCGGTTGCGCTCATGAAGGATGAGGCGGGTCGACCTGCCGGCTTTCGGGGCATCGCTCGAGACGTCACAGAGCGCACGCTCGCGGAGGGACAGAGAAAAAACCTCGAGACCCAGCTCCAGAGAGCCCAAAAGATGGAGGCCATCGGAACCCTTGCAGGAGGAGTGGCCCATGATCTCAACAATATCCTGTCCGGCATCATCAGTTATCCGGAGCTGCTGCTGCTCGATCTCCCGAAGGACAGCCCCTTGCGGGATCCGATTCTCACCATACAGAAGTCGGGGGAGAAGGCGGCTGCGATCGTGCAGGATTTGCTCACCCTTGCTCGAAGGGGGATTGTAACCGAGGATGTGGTCAACCTTAATGAGATTATTGCCGAGTACCTGCAATCCCCGGTGTGCCGACAGCTCAAATCCTTCCATCCCACCGTGAAGATTGAGTCGGACCTGGATTGGAATATAATGAATGTCCTCGGCTCCCCTATTCACTTATCCAAGACGGTGATGAATCTGGTCTCCAATGCGGCGGAGGCGATGCCGAATGGGGGAAGCATTCTCATATCTACTAACAACCGCTATATCGACAGGCCCGTACAAGGTTATGACAAAATCGAAGAGGGCGAGTATGTGATCCTCACCATGTCGGATACGGGGCTGGGTATGTCGGCAGAGGAGATGGAGAGGATATTCGAGCCGTTCTACACCAAAAAGGTAATGGGAAGGAGCGGGACCGGGTTGGGCATGGCCGTGGTGTGGGGCGCGGTGAAGGACCACAAAGGCTATATCGATGTGAAGAGCACGGAGGGAAAGGGGACGACCTTCACCCTGTATTTTCCGGCAACCGGAAAAGATTTAGAAAAAGAGCAATCACCGCGGTCCATGCAGGAGTATGGGGGCAAGGGGGAATCGATTTTGGTGGTGGACGATGTAAGCGAGCAAAGGGAAATTGCCTCACGAATGCTGAAAAAATTGGGCTACGTGGTCAGCTCCGTTTCTAGCGGAGAAGAGGCTGTTGAGTATCTTCGGCATAATTCCGTGGATCTCCTTATGGTGGATATGATCATGGAGCCGGGAATCGATGGGTTTGAGACATTCAGAAGGGCATTGCGAATCAACCCCGGGCAGAAGGCGATACTCGTGAGCGGGTTTTCCGAAACAGACCGGGTCAAGGAGGCCAAAAACCTGGGTGTGGGAGCCTATGTAAAGAAACCCTATGTGTTAGAAACAATCGGCCTCGCTGTCAAAGCCGAATTAGATAGACGACCTCGTTCGATCTTTTCCACGCAGCGGACAGGATGAGAGATGCAGTAATATTTTCTTGCTTTATCATTAAAATAATGTAATTATACGAATAACGAAAAGGCAAAACCGTCGAAAGGCGGCGACGCAAAGCTACGGGTCTAAGGCTGAGAAGCCATGATCGCCGGGTTGCCGAATGGATTTCAAAAAATCGACGCCTTTGGGTCAAAGACCTGAAGGCGTCTTTTTTTAGGGTTAAAAGGGAGGTAGCCATGACAGACGGAAAGCAAGGGGGAACTGGAGAAGAGGGTGAAACAGCTATGCAAAGAAGCCTGCAGCACACGGGGAACCGGGCAGAAGGCGGGCTCAAGATGAAAGCACGGATACTGATCGTAGAGGATGAGGCCATTGTGGTCGACGAGCTCCGTACTACCTTGAAGAGACTGGGGTATGAGGTTCCCGCCGTTGCCTTTTGCGGAGCGGAGGCCGTGAGCCTCGTAGAGGAAGCGCAACCCGATCTAGTGCTCATGAATATCGGGTTTCCGGGGAAGATAGACGGCATCGAGGCCGCCCAAAAAATCCGCGAACGATGTGATATCCCGATCGTCTATTTCACTGGGTACATGGATGAGGAAATGCTCCAAAGGGCAAAGGGCACCGCACCATTCTCCTATATTATGAAGCCCTATGATGAGAGCGAACTGGTCTCTGCGATAGAAAAGATGGTGCTTAAGTAACGGTCTCCGTTGTTCGGATATTCCGTCTCTCCTATTCGGCCATGAGGTTCGCCTGCCATCGCTCGCTTTCCCATAGATGCGGGCGGACAGATGCCTTTTCACGGCTTCAGATCTTGTAGTAGTAATCCAGCCCGAGGTGTGTGATCTGGGTTTCTCCCATGAGATAGCGGAGTGTGTTCTTCAGCTTCATCAACTGAATGAACAGATCGTGCTCAGGATAGAGTGTAGGCGCGCACTGGGGGCTCTTAAAATAGAAGGAGAGCCATTCCTGGATGCCGGACATGGCGGCCCGCTGGGCCAGATCCATGAAGAGCACCAGGTCCAGGACCAAAGGCGCGGCCAGGATGCTGTCTCGACAGAGGAAATTGACCCTGATCTGCATCGGGTACCCCAGCCAGCCGAAGATATCAATGCAGTCCCAGCCCTCTTTCTCATCTCCCCGCGGCGGGTAATAGTTGATCGATACCTTATGGTGAAAGTCCCCATAAAGATCGGGATAGGTGCTTGGTTGCAGGATGGTCTCCAAGGCAGCGAGCTTGCTCTTCTCCTTAGTCCTTAATGAGTCCTTATCATCCAGCACCAATCCATCCCTGTTCCCGAGGATGTTCGTTGAATACCATCCCTTAAGGCCCAGCATGCGGGCCTTGAGCCCCGGGGCCAGAATGGTCTTCATCAAGGTCTGCCCGGTCTTGAAATCCTTCCCGGCTACGGCAAGCCCTTGCTGTTCAGCGAGCTCCGCCATGGCGGGGGTGTCCACCGTGAGGTTTGGGGCGCCGTTTATGTAGGGTATTCCACTCGTGAGAGCAGCATAGGCATACAGCATGCTCGGTGAAATATAAGGATCGTTTTTCTTAAGGCCTTCCTCGAAACTCCTCAAAGAACGGTGAACATCCGTAGGCGCCAGATACGCTTCCGTGCTCCCACACCAGATCATGACACAACGGGATACCCGGTTTCTTTTTCGAAAGGACT
>CAYPNL010000073.1:0-2322 GCA_964412045.1 uncultured Desulfobacteraceae bacterium | reverse complement strand
GCAAGACAGATTGCACTGGAGCGCATGCAAGGAGTGGAGTAAGTGATGTGAAAGGGGTCAAACAATGGTAATAAGCTATCGTATTAAAAGGGGCCTAAAAAGGGTTTTGGTGCAGAAATTGCTGAACGTTTTTTGAGGCAGGAACCGAGGCGATTCGTTGGCTTTACAGACAAGGCCAGAGAATCCGCCACAATTACGGTGGACAAGCCCGCCATTTCGCCACAAGAACTGTGAACAAGAAAAACGGCGGATAAACCGGGGGAGCTGAGAAACAACATGGGGTGTGGCCAAGTCCTGAATGCTTCGTCCCTGAGCGGCATAATCTTTTTATTGACATATCTGTCGTCGTTTGGTATCAAATATGACGATGGATGCGACAAAAAATGGCAACAAAGGGGCCACGCCCTATATTGAGCGGATCTTGGATCTGCCTCTTCTCCTCGATAAAAAATCCCACTTCCTCTTTGGACCGCGACAGACCGGCAAGACATCCCTGATCAACCATACCATGAAAGAGGTGAAGGTGTACGATCTTCTGGACACCTCCATCTTTCTGGCTCTTAGTCAAAATCCCGGCCGCATCGCACAAGAGATAGCCCCGGAGGACCGTCTGGTTGTCATCGATGAGATTCAACGTCTGCCCGAACTCCTGAACGAAGTCCATCGCCTTATCGAGGGACGGGGAATCCGTTTCTTTATGACCGGTTCAAGCGCCCGCAAGATCCGCAGAGGAGGAATCAACCTCTTAGGTGGGCGTGCCCGGACCAAACACCTGCACCCCCTTACCCGCAGGGAATTGGGCGAACGGTTCGAGCTGACCCGTGCTGTCCAGAGAGGATTGCTGCCCTCGATCTACTTTTCCGATGATCCCTTTGCCGATCTTGAGTCCTACACAGGTCTGTACCTGCAACAGGAGATCGTAGCAGAAGGCGCCGTTCGCAGCATACCTGCGTTCAGCAGATTCCTGAGAATAGCAGCCCTGTGCAACGGTACGATCGTGAACTTTACGAAGGTATCGAACGATGCCCAGGTGGCGCGAACCACGGTCTATGAGTACTTCGAGATCCTGAAAGACACCCTGATTCTTTATGAGCTTCCCGCATGGCGAAAATCAAAAAAGAGGAAACCCCTGGCATCGTCAAAATACTATTTCTTCGATGTCGGCGTTGCAGCCGCATTGCAGGGAAGGGTGCTGAGGCCTGGTACGCCCGAATTCGGTGAAGGATTTGAGGCCTACCTTTTTCATGAACTTCTGTGTTACCGAGATTATATCCGCACGGAGCCCCTGAGCTACTGGAGATCAACCTCGGGGTTTGAGGTAGATTTCATCATCGGAGATCACACCGCTATTGAGGTTAAGGCCAAGGAGAATATCTCTGCCCAGGATATCAAATCGCTCAAGACCCTGGCTGAAGAAGAGATCCTGAAACGATACCTCTGCGTAAGCCTTGAGCCGCGCATGCGGCGGATCGGTTCGGTCGTCATACTCCCGTATAAGGAATTTTTGGATATGCTCTGGAATGGAGAGTTTTCCGAATAAGCAATAGGGGCATGACGTGAAATTACTTATGATCTATGCGAATACATTTGCTTATAAAACGAGTGTTAAGGCGCTTGAATCAGCCTCTCCAACTGATGAGGAAAATACAATTGAAAATGCGCTGTTGGGATTCATACATGTCGAGCCCAAGGATGAAGAAAACCTGTCTTCAATAGAAACAAAGCTTGTCAAGAATTTGAAATGGGCGGCGAGGAAAAATGAAACAGATACAATCGTTTTGCACTCTTTTGCTCACTTGGCAGAAAGTAAGGCTGATCCGGAAATCACCAGGCAACTTATTGATAACGCAGAATCTCGTTGTAAAAGTGCCGGATAGGATTTGGAGATGATAGTCTGTCTGACCGGTAGGCCAATGGCCAAGCAGTTCATAGCCAAGATACAAGGAGGTATGTCATGCGCGGAGTTGTATTTTTAGGAAATAAGAAAATGGAGTGGGGGGAGATTCCCGATCCGAAAGTAGGAAAAGGGGATGTGTTGGTGCGGGTAAAAGCCAGCGCAATATGTGGAAGCGAAATGGAGACCTTTGTTCCCCCAACAAGCCTTCCTTGGAAGGGGAACCCAGGGCATGAGGTAATGGGCATAATCGAGGATCCCAACGGTTCGAAACGCTTTCGAAAGGGAGAGCGAGTTGGCGTTTCAACGCTCCAGGGTTGCGGAAACTGTTTCTGGTGCTTACAGGGAAAACAGATTTTCTGTAAGGAGGTCAGAGGGATCAGAAACGCCCACAGCGAGTACGTGGTGTCCAAAGAGATATGGCTTCA
>CAYPNL010000072.1:0-5213 GCA_964412045.1 uncultured Desulfobacteraceae bacterium | reverse complement strand
GTGCTTGTGCGCATGGTTTGAAGCGGCACGCTGATGCCCCCTGTTCAAGGGTATGATGGGAAAAAAGACACCTCCATGCCCATAGGTCTCACCACGGCTGGCTTGTGTGGCCTTACGAAATGGGCGGTCGTCGTTTTCAAAAAGCTACATTGTTACCAAAAAAGATCAATGCCGAAACGCAAGACCTGAGCCCAAATATAAGAAAGCCGCTGCTTGGCGGCAGGGGCGTGTGAACCGACTAATAGGAACGCCGCCCCTCACCCGGCCTTGCTCCGCCTCGATGGCCTTCTGAACGGGGCTTCGCCTTATTAACCTTAATCGTTCGGCCCTTTAGTTCTGTCCCATCCAGACCATCGATCGCAGCCTCGGCGCCGGCTCTATCAGGCATCTCCACAAAGCCGAATCCCTTTGATTCTCCGCTGTACCTGTCCTTAATGATCTTAACGGTTTCGACCTCCCCAAAGGACTCAAAGGCCTCTTTCAGGTCATCTTCGGTTATCCCGTACGGTAAATTGCCCACATAGATGTTCATTCTGGCCTCCTTCTTATCTCAAAATTATATATGGTACTAGTGCGTTACATTTAAATCCCCCACTGATGCCGCTAAAATGGCTGCATCCCTTGAACCGCCATCCATTGGATACAGGCCCAATCAGCCCTTAGAATAGCTTTCTATTTATCAAGGAATTACAAAAAATCCTTCTTCTCTCTTGTTTGATGCATTGAAAAAGGCGAGTGTATTCGCTTCAGCAATAATCAGGGTTACATTGATGCAATCGAAGGGTTTTCCAAAGGAGTGACCTTCACACGAGGCTAAACAATGGCAAGACCCTTTTTTTATTCCATACTCTCCTCAATGTGTGAGGTCAAACAAAATTGAAATTACATAGATACAGAGATCGTCTTTTTTCTGCTTTCCTTAAAAAAATTTTAAACCCGCGATACGTTTTGATGATTCCTTGCTCCTGACTTTTGACGCCACCAGAACAACTATAGGCCCTCTTTATGTTGGATACAGAGTGACGTTGAACAATTTCTGCATGGCCGATATTATATTTGTTATTGCGAGGGCTCCTTGATAAAATACTAAAAAATAGTGGGAAAAGGGAGATCAAAAAAATGAAATCGAAATCCGCAGTCATAGCATGTATCGCATTACTGCTTTTCGGATGCTCTATCAGTGAGGCCGAACAGGAGAGAACCCTGAGCATCTCTGAAGAGGTCGAACAGATAAAGACTATGGAGATTGCTCATGTTGAGCCTTCGACTGTTCCGGACGGCGAATACATAGGTGAATTTCCGTTCAGGCAGCGATACCTCTACCGGGTAAAGGTTACGGTGGAATCCGGGAAGATAGCAAACATTGAAGTGCTGGAGAACGGCACAGAAAATGAGTACGCTGAAAAGGGCTTGGGAGTGATCCCGCGCATCCTGCGGGAACAATCCCCGGACGTGGATGCAGTTTCAGGGGCAACCGTTTCTTCAAAAGCGCTTATGAAATGTGTAGAAAAGGCTCTGAAAGAGGCCGGACGATTGCATGAGTGAAAAATGACAGCATGATGAAATTCATACGGCACAGGACCGGCATTACCACAAGAATTGTTATGACAAGCTCAGGGAGCAACCATTGAGAGAAACGCCCGTGCAAAACACGGATAGCAATGCCCTTTCGTCATAATTCATAAACCTCTATTCTGAAGTCCGCCAGCTCACGCGCTGTCCGAGTTTTTCCTGCCATAATAAGCTATCTGGCCGCTGTTCTTTGCTCCATGCCCTGAATTTAAAAGAAAGTCTAGACACGACTCGTTTTTTGGTATATAGGGCGCTGATCTCCTTTAAGTCAAGAGTTTCGGGATATCAGGCCGGCTTCCTAAGGCATGGCGAGGATATCTAAGGTTCGGTTTCGCCATTGGCAGGACTGGGCCTTTTTTCTATGTAGGCTTTAATCTCGTATTGGTGGCCGGCTATGCAATGGGTTTTTGATAAGGCTCTTGGGATGAACATACTTATTTTCGCTATCTTTATCCTTACCTATATCCTTATCGCCTCCCGCCGCCTTTCCCTCGTTCCCATCGGGAGGCCAGCCGGGGCATTGCTCGGCGCCGTATTGCTGGTCCTTATCGGCGCGATCAAACCTGAGGAGACGTACCGCGCCATTGATCATAATACTATCCTGCTCCTCTTTGCCACCATGGGCATCACCGCCTCTTTGGAAAGGGCCGGTTTTTTTGAATGGGTGGCACAGACCATCATAGTGTGGTGCAAGACTCCCCTGGACCTTTTGATGGCAACAGGTCTCTTATCCGGAATCCTTTCCGCAATTATGGTGAATGACACGGTCTGCCTGTTCCTGACGCCGATCATCCTTTCGACATGCATCAAGGCCAAGCTCCCGATCGGCCCTTACCTAATCGCGATTGCAACCTCAGCGAACATCGGCAGTGCCGCTACATTGGTAGGAAATCCTCAAAATATGATCATCGGAAGTTTCAGCGGCCTCCCTTTTGCCACATTCTTACTGTACGCGGGGCCTCCGGCCGTCATCGGGCTTCTCATCAATATGCTGCTCCTGAGATGGTATTACCGCTCCTGCCTCCCCCAGCGGATGCCTGAGATGCAGTTGGAGGTTGTGCGTCTTGATATCAAAAAACTCTCCACCACACTGATCATCACCACAGGTGTTATCATCGGGTTCTTTTTCGGCTTTCACATGGGTTATACGGCATTGACCGGCCTGATGGTCCTGATCCTTTTCAGCAGAAAAGAACCGAAGGAGATCTTCTCAAAGATCGATTGGCCTCTTCTTCTCTTCTTCTCCTGCCTCTTTATTGTAGTGAGCGGCCTGGCCAAGACAGGCATAATCGAAAGAAGCTGGCAGGTCAGCATCCCCTATCTCGGGTATAGTAAGGCTTCAGGGCTCATCCTTTTTACGGCCCTGATGACCATCGGCTCAAACCTCATCTCCAATGTGCCTATGGTTCTCATGACCGGCCCCCATCTCGGCATACTCGGCTCTCTTCATGAGGGCTGGATACTCCTGGCATTCACAACCACGGTGGCCGGCAACTTCACGCTTATCGGATCTGTTGCCAACATCATTGTGGCAGAGACTGCAAGGGAACACTACTCCCTTGGCTTCTTTGAATATCTGCGTTTTGGGATCGTCTCCACCATCGTTGTGCTCGGTTTCGGCGTAGCAATCATTCATCTTATCATGATCTAAAAGAAGAGTCCTCGGCTCTCGGAAGTGAGCTCCTTCATTCCTTGCTGGTGTGAGAGGGCTACAAAACAACCCTTGCTATAACAACAAAGTTCTTTATTCTCTACCATACGTACGCTACGCGGTATTACCCTCTCCCGTCTTCTTTTCTCGCAGCATTTTGAATACAAGACCGTAAAAACTGTCATCGTGAGACACATATTTCCATCCCAATTGAATATGACAATTTAAGCAGAGCTGAATCTGCCACGAATAACCCCGGAACCAGGAATACCCATTTGAGACCCTCTCAATGCCCACGCATCCCGGAGCATTGCGATAACAGCCCAGCCGGACAATATCACCGTAATAGGGAAAATCATGATGATGTCTGCCTAGAACCTCAATCTTTTCGCCCACCGTGGTGACAAGATGGCCGCAGTGAGCGCAAATAAGCCGCCATTCCTTCATGCTGTCTCCCGCTCCATCCTCAAAGAGAGAAGAGCCCTTATCCAGGTAGGTCAGGTGATCAAGGTCCTCTGTCGCGGGGTATCTCCCCGAAGGCCTTTCTGTAATGATGGAAAGCGATTCATATCTTTCAAAATCTTTTGCCATGCCTATACAATAGATAGAAATGCCGCTCTTTTCAACCCCTATTTGGATCCACCACCGCTCATTCATTGACAAGGCCAAGGGATCTTAATCCTTCTGATTTTATCTGAGAGAATTTTAAAGTGACTCCCTTAGATCCTCGAATCCGACGGCCAGGCTTCCATGGAACAGCTTCGCAGCAATCTCTGGGCCTGGGCTGAGGCGCCCTGTTCGGCATAAAGGAGAATATTGGTATCAATCACACAGAGGCTGCCTCCTTGAATATCATCGAGGTTTATATCTCCCAGGCATCCGCAACAACTCTTTTTAAGCGCCGTGCTGATTGTCAGTTCAACGTGATCATTTCGGAACCGCGAGTTTATTTACAATTCCCGGATAGCGACTGCTTTATATTCCCCGATGAGGCCTTCATCGGCAAAGCTGAAGTAGCAGTTGTCGCCGATAATGATGTGATCAAAAAAGCTGATGCCCGTTGCCTGGGCTGCCATCATGAGGCTCTTGGTAAATCTCTTATCGGGTTCACTGGGGGTTGTCGAACCGGAGGGATGGTTGTGGGCGACGATGATGGAAGGGGCGTTATAGCGGATTGCAACCTGGATGATATCGCGGATGTAGGGATTTGCCTGGTCAACCGTGCCATACTCGATATCCATGACCTCTGATATGGCATTTCGCTTATCAAGCAAGAGCAATAAAAACCGTTCCTTTTTCAGACTTCCCATGAGAGGCAGGAGGAAGCTTGCCACATCAGCCGATGATTTTACCGGCCCTTCAAGGGCCTTCTCCTCGCTCAGCATCCTCCTCCCGAGCTCTATAGCCGCCTTGATCTGGGCGATCTTCGCACTCTTGAGTCCGGTGATCTTCTTGAACTCTGAGGTATCAACACCACTCATTGCCCGAAGAGATTTAAATCTGTGGAGCAGTTCCCTTCCGAGATCAACGGCGCTCTTTCCCGGAGCACCGGTCCTGATCATAATGGCCAGGAGCTCTGCATTGCTCAGGGCATGCTCGCCATACTTGAGGAGTTTCTCTCTGGGCCGGTCATCCTCGGACCACTCCCGTATGGGTACGGGATATGAAGATTTCTCCGTCTTCATTCTTGGTGTGGCATCTGTAACAATGTAGCTCTTTAAAAACTGCGCCTGGCCATTACGTAAGGCCACAGAGGTGCCCGTGGTAGTTTGTAACATTCAGCCTTTTCAAAACGAACTCCGCCGGCCTTTGCTGGAGGCACAATAGGCGCCCTTGGTGAGACATATGGGCATGGAGGTGTCTTTTTTCCCATCATACCCTTGAACAGGGAGCATCAGCGTGCCGCTTCAAACCATGCGCACAAGCACCTGGTCATTGTCTTCTAGGGTCTTTGTCCGTGTGCGCTCGTTTGAAGCGGCCTCCTGAGTTG
>CAYPNL010000071.1:0-2052 GCA_964412045.1 uncultured Desulfobacteraceae bacterium | reverse complement strand
GGATGTCAAAACCAGGAAATACCTGAGGCTTGAGTTGAAGAGGATCGTCAAGAGACTCGGCTTAACCACGGTATTCGTCACCCATGACTTTAAGGAGGCGGAAGAGATAGGAGATCGGCTTGCCGTTATCGACTCCGGCAAGCTGGAACAGGTTGCACCATCTCAAGAGATATTCTTCAGCCCTAATGGACACGCCGTTGCCGATTTTCTCGGATCACCCAATATCTTTGATTGCACCGATCATGAAGTCCTCGGCAACGGACTGGTTAAGACAGAGTGCGGAGGCTTCACCATTATCATGGTGTGGGAGGAGAAAGGGCTCAATAAGATCGCAATCTCCCCGGAAGATGTCTACGTGAGCCGGAATGAGCCGCCCGGTCCCGCTATTAACAGGTTCAGAGGAACTATTGTTGAGGAGGTTTCCCATAACTCTATGGTCACCATAAAGATACGAACCAAGACCAAGGATATCCTTGCCCGGACAAGGAAAGAAGACCTCATTGCAGAGAATCTGACAACAGGGAGCGATGTCTTTTTCATTTTACCCTTGAGAAACCTGAAAGGAGCGTAGATGAAATCCATCCCCGGCCTGCCCCTCGGTGCAGCCGGTTCAGAGCGGTTGAGATACGAGAAGCTTCTTGTCTGTCTTCTCAAGAAGCGTGGGGACAGAGGACTCAGGATACCTTTGAAAAACTACCCTCAACGGATACCAAGGATTCCCTGGCATGATGACTCCGTTACCTGGGATGTCGATATCCCGAGGGATTTGGAGCGGTTGTCGGAGTTTTATTACAGTGGTGGTGCACTATGATTAAGCTGAGTATTGAGGAGGCTGTCGGAAAACCGCTGGCCAATGATGTCACAAGGATAATCCCGGGCAAATTAAAAGGGCCCGCCTTTAAGAGGGGGCACGTGGTCACCAAGGGCGATCTCCCCCTGTTGCGGGAAATGGGCAAGAATCACGTCTATGTTCTTGATCCTGAGGCAGGCTCTATTCATGAGGATGATGCCGCAGAGGTATTGGCCAAGGCATTTCAGAAGGAGCACTTCCAGCTCGAGGGACCCAGTGAGGGCAAGATCACCCTCAAGGCTGCAATAAAGGGCCTCCTCAAGATTAAGATCGATCTCCTTGCCTTTATCAATCGGTCCGGAAGCATCATCTGCTCCACGATCCATCAGAACACCGTGTGCTCCAAGGGAACGGCGGTTGCTGCCACCAGGATAATCCCGGTTGCGCTGGAGGAATCCGAATTTCGGCCCATTGTGGAGGAGATCGGGGCTCAAGGCCCCCTTCTCAGGCTCCTCCCCTTCACCAGGACCAAGGTGGGCGTGGTAGCCACCGGGGAGGAGTTCTCCTCGGGCAGGGTAAAAGACAGCTCCCTGGAGGTTCTCTCCCCCAAGGTGATGCACCTGGACGGAACCATTATCTTCCACCGGGTCTGTCCGGACAAGAAACAGATCATATCAGAGGCGATCCAGGAGGCGATCCAGGAGGGCTGTGAGACCGTGATCGTCACCGGCGGTCTTTCCGTTGACCCTGACGATGTGACCCTTGATGGCATGATCGGCTCAGGAGCCAGCCTGGTATCATACGGTTCTCCTATCCTCCCTGGGGCCATGTTTGCCGTTGCCTATAGGGGAGAAACGGCCATCCTCGGGGTGCCGGCTGCGGTCTACTATTATAAGACTACGGTGCTTGACCTCTTTCTTCCCAGGGCAATGTCCGGCGATACGATTATGCGTGAGGATATCGTCAGCCTGGGGCATGGAGGGCTCTGCCTCGGATGCAAAACATGCACGTATCCGATCTGTCCCTTTGGAAAGGGCGCGTAATGAGTGAGGTCCTGGATCGATTCATAGATGAGATACAGGCGCTCATCTCCAGGCATTGTCTTGAAGATGAGATGGTATCTGTTGTTGCACGACCGCTTACTCCCCAGGAGGCGATCGGCCGGCCTGTGCATGACGACTATCCCCTCCTTAAGGGAAAAGAGCGGATGATGCAGGCGACCTTCCTCAACGAGAGAGGCCAGGCTTACTCTGATCATACAG